>NZ_JBGTZB010000047.1:0-9573 GCF_041807825.1 Streptococcus sp. E24BD
ACAATTGGCGAAAGTCTTATTTGACATCAATAACCGACCACGAAAATGTTTGGCTTACAGAACAGCTTTTGAAGCACTATTGAAGGAATTGTGATAAGTGTTGCACTTATTCTTGCAATTTATCTTATAATAAACAGAGAGTGAGACGGAAATCGGTAATTCGTAAGAATGCGATTTTTCCTCACCTTTTAATTTCCTAAGTTTGAGCTGAGACGGGCTCTTCCAGAACCGTTTTCGAGGCTGATAAATGTCTAGTTTATCTTTATAAGTTAACGCCATAAGAAAGGCACCCAAAAAAGTTAGATTTTTCCGTCCAACTTTTGGGGTGCAGTTCACTTTTGTCCCAGCCTCTATTTTTATTACTTGGTTTTTGTCACTTTTAGAATCTCAACATCATAACTGCATGTAGGGGCGAGAATCGTTGCGGTATCGCCTGAACGCTTACCGATAATAGCTTGTGCAAATGGACTCTCATTAGAAATTCTACCCGCCAAAACATCAGCTGCTGCTGAACCAACAATAGAATAAGTTTCTTTTATCTTACTTCCAATTTCTCTGATAACAACCGTTTTTCCTATAGCTACTTCATCTTTTGCAATAGAATCACTATCAATGATAACTGCAAAACGAATCTGGGTCTCAAGCATAGAGATTTGCCCTTCGACAAAGGCTTGCTCATCTTTTGCTGCATCATATTCACTGTTTTCGGAAAGGTCACCATAAGAACGAGCGATTTTCAAACGCTCAACAACTTCTGGACGACGGACAAGGATCAGCTCCTCTAGTTCTTTTTCTAGCTGTTCTTTTTCAGCTAAGGTCATCGGATATGTTTTTTCAGCCATAACTTTCACTTTCTATATCAACACCAAACTTGACGTGCGAACACATCAAGTTTGTTACTTTTATTACGGTAATTTACTGTTAACGTATTTTTCAACGTTAGCTTCATGGTCTTCAAAGGTTTCTGCATAGTAAACCTTGCCAGTTGTCACGTCAGCCACAAAATAGAGGTAATCGGTTTGAGCGGGCATGATAGTCGCTTGGATGGCTTTCAAACTCGGGCTATCCACTGCACCTGGCATTAGGCCAACATTAGCATAAATGTTGTATGGGGAGTCAATCGCCGTATCAATGGCTGTATCCTCAGCTAAGGTTGTCTTATCACCTAGCTTATCCATTGCATACAAGATGGCAATATTACTCTGTAACGGCATATCAATGGCCAAACGATTGTAGAAAACACTAGCAATCTTCTGACGATCATCATCTGAAGAGCCTTCTTTTTCAACCAGCGATGCTAGGGTCAGAACCTCATTAACTGTCATACCTTTCTCAGCAATGGTTGCATAATGAGGAGCCAAATTATTATCCATAGCTGCCAGCATCTCATCTAAGAGTCCTTCTAATGTCGTTGTCTCATAATAAGAGTAGGTTGCTGGGAAGAGGTAACCTTCTAATTGGAATTTCACTAATGAGGCATCTGGTAGGCTACCCAGAAGATTTGGGTATTTCTCAACCATTCGAGCGATGACCTCTGGATTTTGAACGAGGGCAAGGAAGTCTTCTTCTGAGAATGGTGACTTATCTGTTTTATCATCTGTTGCGCCGTTTAGAGCAACAGCTTTAGCAATTTGGGTCAATGTATAGCCTTCTGGAATGACAATTTTTCCAAGTGCTGGTAAAACTGGCTCTGGTGTTCCCCCTTCTTGGAGTAATTTTGAAATATCATCAAGTGACATGCTCTTTTGAAGGTTGTAATAGCCACTTTGGAAGTTTGAATAGTTTTTGAACTTTGTATAGTAATTAAAAATTGTACTACTTTTAATCAAACCATTTTCTTCCAAAATTTGACCAATTTGACGGTTGCTAGATCCTGATGGAATCTCCACTTGCACGTAATCAGTTGCTGTCTTATCCAATGGTCCTACAGCACTAGACACATAGCGGTACCCAAAGAAAGCTGTCACCAGGAGCAAGACAACAATCGTTGTTCCCAAAATCAGTGAAATTTTCTTTGCCAGAGAACTATTTTTCTGACGTTTCTGTTGTCTAAAAGCATCATCCGCAACAATATAGTCCTCGTAATCGTCATCAACTGGATTATCAGCAAAGAGATCCTGATCAAAAGGAAGGACTTCCGGACGATGGTCAGTTTCTTCTGCAACTGGCTCTAAACCACTCAAACTAGCTTGTTCGATGATGACGGTATCGCCAAAGTCATTAAATGTGGTTTCTCGGAGAGATTCCAAATCAATCGGAGCTGTCTCAGAGAAATCTGGAATGGCCGTCTCTGATAGACTATCATAGCGCTCTAACTCACGTCGAATAACTTCGCGTTCAGCTTCAAGAACATCTTCTTCAGGAGACAATTGTTCGATTGGTTCATCAGGCATAGCCTTATCTTGGTCAACTAATGGCTCAGTCTCCAATGTAGCATCTTGCTCATGACAAGCCAACTCAGCCTCCAAAGCAGCTTCCTGACGAGCTTTCTCTTCCTGAGCTAATCGTTCTTCACGCTGACGAGACGCTTGGCGCAAGTCCTCTAGAATTTTTTCCTTGAATGTTTTATCGTGAGTGGCATTTGGACGGTCGTCATCATTAAAGATATCGGTCACGGCAGAACCTCCTTGTGTTTATCATCATACTATTATAACTGAATTAACTATAAATTTCAAGTTATCGCTTACTTTATTGGTTATTTCGTGTTAGATTAGATAATAACTGTTCAAAAGATTGCTCGTAGGACTGAATATCACCAGCTCCCATAAAGACATAGACGGCATTTTGATGATCTAACAAAGGTGAAACGTTTTCGACAGTAATGACACTAGCAGGTTTGGTGATGCGATTAGCCAAATCCTCAACCTTGACCTCACCCTTATCCACTTCGCGAGCCGAGCCATAAATCTGAGCCAGATAAACACTATCCGCTTCATTCAATGCTATGGCAAAATCATCTAGGAGTGCGATGGTTCGAGTGAAGGTATGCGGTTGAAAAACAGCAACAATTTCTTTTTCTGGGTATTTCTGACGTGCAGCATCAAGGGTTGCAATAATCTCTGTCGGGTGATGGGCAAAATCATCGATAATCACTGTGTCATCGATTCGTTTCTCAGTAAAGCGACGTTTGACGCCAGCAAAGGTACGGATATGCTCACGCACCAACTCCATACTAAACCCTGCAATATAGAGATTACCAATAACCGCAAGAGCGTTTAAAATGTTATGGCTACCATAAGCAGGCATGTGGAAGATACCTAAGTCCTCACCGCGATAGAGCACTCGAAAGTCTGATCCTTCTGTTGTCCGCAAAATATCGACAGCTTGGAAATCATCCGCTGGCTCAAAACCGTAATAATAAATCGGTGCGGCTGCTTCTATTTGTCTGAGATACTTATCACCACCGTAGAGAAACAGTCCCTCGCTGACCTGTTTAGCATAGTCGTTAAACGCGTTAAACACGTCGTCAACACTGGTGAAATAATCAGGATGGTCAAAATCTATATTAGTAATAATCGAATAGGCGGGATAATAAGGCGCAAAATGCCTTTCATACTCATCAGATTCAAACACAAAATAAGAACTTTGATCAGAACCACGACCTGTTCCATCACCAATCAAATAACTGGTATCTGTGATATGGCGCATCACATGGGCTAGAAGACCCGTTGTTGAGGTTTTGCCATGAGCACCTGCCACACCAAAACTGGTAAACTGAGTCATGAGATCGCCTAAGAATTCATGGTAACGTTGAAATGGAATGCCCTGTTCCAAGGCATAAGCTACTTCAATATTGTTATCTGGCCTAAAAGCATTTCCTGCAATGAGCGTCACATCGGGCTGAATATTATCTGTCGAAAAGGGCAAAATCTTAACGCCAGCCAATTCAAGGTCACGCTGGGTAAAGTAATACTGATCAACATCACTTCCTTGCACATCATGCCCCATCTGATGCAACATCAGTGCTAGAGCGCTCATTCCTGAGCCCTTAATCCCAATAAAATGATAAGTTTTTGTCATTTAATTCTCCTCAGTTTTGTCCTTCAAGACGGGACAGGTTTAGTTCTTGGGCCACACGTTGTTCCTTTTGACGTTGAATGGCATCCTGATTGTAGATTTGACTCCGTTTCAAGAAGTCATAATTGTTCTTTTTAGGCTCTTTTGCTGAAGCATTAACAGGTTCTTGGTAGAGTTGTGGTAACTCTGCTAAGATGTAGGCATCTTGTCTAAGGGCTTTAGCATAGTCGCCCCAGCCCTTTATGGGTTTGTTAGTAGCAACTCGCGCTTGTGAGCGAGAGGACACTGGCTCTTTTGATTTTGGAATAATGGGCATTTCACGTGTCAGCAGGGCTTGTCGCTTTTTCTTAAGGTCTGCTCGTGCTTCTTGACGCCCTTTTTCTGCCGGCTCAAAAACCGGCTGAGTAGTTGGAGGCGTGTCAGCTACTCCAGCAGGCTCACCAGCAGTTTCCACCTCGTCAGCATAAATTTTATCTTGATAGTTGCCTTTAATATTTGTAATCACATCCTCATTCTCATAAAGGGACATCACCCGAGCAAGCTTGATAACAGGCTCGTCATCAGCCACAAGAGGAAATAAGTGCCGTGGTCTAGTCATGCACTGGGCTCCTTTCATAAGCAAGGTCAGAGAGTGGAACAAAAATCGGTAATTCGTCAGAATTCGATGAGCCGTTGGCCCACCTCCGCACAGCTCAAACAGCCATCTTTAGGCTGTTTGAGGTTGTGGATAGAGCGATCAAGGCTCGCACAATCGTCAGGGCTGTTCAGCTGATAAAATCAGCGAATTAGAGCCCACTCAACCACTGCGCCTTGCTTGAAAATTAAAAATCAATTGAGAAGTTAAGACTTTTGTCCCGGCCTCCTATCCTTCAACACCACATTATACCGTAAAATAGATTTTTTTTCAAAGACTACTTATTCCGAAATGCCTAAAATTTCCTTGATTTCAGCAAGTGTCAAACTAGATTTTGGCACATCACCGTCCAGAACATCTTTGATTAAATGGCGCTTGTTATCTTGCAGAGCCAGAATCTTTTCTTCGATGCTTCCTTTGGTAATCAGACGATAGACTTGAACAGGTTTATCTTGTCCCAGCCGATGTGCCCGCCCAATCGCTTGTAGTTCGACGGCAGGATTCCACCACAGATCAACAAGGATAACTGTGTCTGCACCAGTGAGGTTGAGACCAACACCACCAGCCTTTAATGACATCAGAAACACATCCCGACTGCCTTTATTAAATGCGGTCGTCATTTCTTGACGTTCCCTTGGTGGCGTTGACCCTGTCAGAATGTAGTTGTTCAGACCTAGTTCTTGTAATTGCTCTTCAATCAAGGTCAACATGCCTCTGAATTGGGAAAAGATTAAGACCCTATGTCCGTTATCTTTGAGTTGGACCAGTAAGTCTCTAAGCCCATCAAGCTTGCCACTACTTCCTTCGTAAGGCATGAACAACTGCGGCGTATTGCAGATTTGCCTCAACCGTGTAATTCCTGATAAAATCTCAATTTTATCTCTAGCAAATTCTGCCTGGCTGGTTTGAAGTACCCTCTGTTGCATGCGTTCCAGCTGTGCCAGATAAATGGTTTTCTGACCATCACTCATGTCGTTATGATAGGTGATTTCAGTCATATCTGGCAATTCAGGAAGAACCTCTTCTTTCCGACGACGTAGCAAAAACGGACGAATGATGCGTGCGACTGCCTGTGCAGACAGCTGATTAAATTGGGTCTTACTTGTAAATAAGCCAGGTAAAACAATCTGAAATATCGACCAGATTTCTAACAAGCGGTTTTCAATCGGTGTGCCAGACAGGGCAAAGCATCTCGAAACCGGAAAGTCTCTCAGGGCTTGCGCAATCTTGGTTTGACTATTTTTCAAGACCTGTGCTTCATCTAAAATCAAGTAGTCAAAATGATAGTCCTGATAGGTCAGCAAGTCCTGACGAAAACTATGATAGGAGGTCAACAGCACAGCATCCTGCTGTCTGATGCTGGCTTCTCTCTGAGCCTTAGTCCCCTGAACCACACTGACTGCTACCTCCGGCAAAAACTTGGCAAACTCTTCCTGCCAGTTATAAACCAAACTAGAAGGCGCTAAAATGAGTGCACGCTGACCAGCACACAGCTGTCTCGACAAGAAAGCAATGGTCTGCAAGGTCTTGCCAAGCCCCATGTCATCAGCTAAAACACCGCCAAAACCATAATGATCCAAAACAGACAGCCACTGCACGCCACGTTGCTGGTACCCTCGTAAGGTCGCAGAAATAGGAAGTTCTCCCAGCTCAAAAGTTTCAGGGTGCGAAAGATGAGTTGTCATGGATTGCAATTCATCAGAAAAATTAACCCTGTCATAACTGGACAAGGCATCTTTAAGTTGAAAACTAGCAAGGTTAGACACTTGAAACCGACTCTTATCGAGGTGCTTAGCCCGCAAATTTAACAACGTCTGTGAAATCCGCTTAACCTCATCGTCGAATACCACCACTTGACCCGAACGGCTAATAAAATAAGGCTCTTGCTCTTGAAGACTGATGACCGCCTGTTCAATATCAGTCGGGCTAAGGTCAGAAAAATCAAAATTGACCTCTAGCAAACCGCCAGCCCTCTCAAAAGCAATACGTGGTCTAACCACCTGCCACAAGGCCTCAACAGCTGGTGACAAGGTCACCTGCCCCAAGCAGCGCAACTGCGGTAGTTCTTGTTCAAAAAATTGATAAAGTTCAGCTTGTTTGGGCAGAGCTCGATAACTACTAAAAGTTGGCGCAAAGCCTAGCCTCACCAATGTTCTATCAATCTCTCGCTTCTTTTTAGGGTGACTAGTAAATGGCAGAGCCATAAACTCAGATTGTTCCTTGACTGTTAGATCATCATAGTGTAGAACAAGGTCTAGTCTCAGTTGATGATCCTCTTGAGTGATGATAAATTCTGGTTCAAAATCTTTAATAGCAAATGAGAGCGGTGCCTGGACAGGTCCCAAGGTTGAAAAATCAAATAAATGTTCTGCCAGTCGTCCTTGCTCGGTCAAATCCATAATCAAGGTTTTATGCCAGTCTGCTCCGATAGGTAAACTGCTAAGCGCCTTGAACAGGCGTTGCTGACTATCAGTTAAGGCGTAAAAAACACCCTCACGATAAAGATACTGTCCCTCAAATAGGGAAAGATCATAGCGTTCTTTGATGACTAGTCCTATATGATCAAGCTCTAACCTAACCTCGAATTGAAAGAGCTTATACTCAGCTGCCAAGGGCTTCAAGTTGGGTTGCGTTAACACTTGACCTGCTAAGAGGGTTAATGAAAAGGAAGATAGTTTCCCAAGTACCTCTAGCCCTTCTGCAAAAAATCCGCCTGGCAAAAAAAGATGGCGACCATAGGTTGGGAAGAACGTTGAACTGTCGCTAGAGGCCAGGCGATTTAAAAAGTGCAACACTTCTTGGCTGGCTGAATCAAACCAGCCCGTGCTTAGTTGCTCATAGTAATTCTTACCGATTTGGTAATGTTTTTGATCACGCACCAGACTGAGAAAAGCTGGAATATCACGAATCACATAGGAGCGCTGGTCGGGTAAGCGCTGAATTTTAATCGTCCATAGCAACTGCTGACCATAAGGTCGCTCTCCGATGACTGACAAGCAATACTTATTCTCTTCATGCGGAAGTTCCTCTAATTCATCTAAAAAACGACTGGCAAAAAGATACTCTGAACGGCTCTGCTGGACAGTCTCTTCAACTTTGGGTGTCGCTTCAGATAGTAGATGGTGTTTCACAAAATGCTCCGCACCTGCCAAATGAGCGCAATACCCTTTAGTCGCAAAGAAATCACAATTACAATGATTGAAGTAGTCATCATCAGCGTAAGTTACCTCAGCATCTCCCACCATCAGTTGATGGCTTTGTTCATTACTATCCTGTAGCTGAACTTGACCAGTTTGATAAAGGGCGACCCCTTCTTGTCTGACCCAGCTTGGCATCAACTTTGCCATCTTGACCTCCAAAAACTTAATTATCTATTATATCACAAATACGACCATTTTATGGTAAACTAACCTTGATAAAAGATTTTTTTAAGGAGAGCAAGATGTAAAAGGTCAGATTACTTGTAGCAGGTCGGGTTCAGGAGATTGGGTTTCGTTATGCGACTCAGGCGCTAGCCATGGAAATTGGCGGTATTTATGGACGGGTCTGGAATAATGACGATGGTACTGTCGAAATTCTCGCTCAGGCTGAAGAACATCACGAATTACAGCGATTTATTCATGGGATTAGAAATAATCCTTCACCCTTTGCTAAGGTGACTTATGTCGATGTCACACCTGTCGCTTTTTCAGATTACAGCGATTTTCGAGTGGTTAACTGAGTGTCCCTGTCACAAACTGACGAAATACTACCTAAACTGTTGAGAATTTTTTCAAAAAAAGGTAGAATGTTATGGTATCACAAAAAAGCAAAGGAATACATGATTTTGAAAAAACATCGACTCTTACTCTCAGGTTTAAGCCTGAGCCTACTTATGCTCCTAGCTGGGTGTGTCAACACTGTGAATGGCGTCCCTACTAAGGATGACCCGATTTGGAATTATCTCGTTGCCCCAATGGGTGAAGTAATTCGCTATTTCGCTGTTGATAAAGCACTCGGCTTTGGGATTGCGATTATCCTTGTGACCATCTTGGTGCGTGTCTTGATCATCTTGCCTCTTGGACTTTATCAGTCTTGGCAAGCCACTTATCAGGCTGAGAAACGTAACTACTTTAGCCATATTTTCGAACCACTAAATAAACGCCTACGAGAGGCTGAGACCAACGATGAAAAGTTGGCCATCCAGACCGAAATCATGGCGTTAAACAAAGAATATGGTCTTAGTCTCTTTGGCGGCATAGGATGCTTACCGATTCTGATTCAAATGCCATTCTTCTCTGCCCTCTTCTATGCTGCACGCTATACAGAAGGCATCAGTGGCACGAGTTTCCTCTGGTTCCGCTTGGATCAGCCAGACCTGATTTTGACCGCAATCATCGCCGCACTTTACCTTTTGCAAGCTCATCTGTCTCTAGCAACTGTTCCTGAAGAGCAAAAAGCTCAAATGAAAACAACCATGTACATGATGCCAATCATGATGGTCGGATTCGGTTTTACGTCTCCTGCTGGGGTCCTTCTCTACTGGTTAGTCGGTGGTGTGATTGCTATTTTCCAACAACTTCTGGTTACCTATATAATCAAGCCACGCCTAAGAGCTAAGGTCGAGGAAGAGTATCGCCTTAACCCACCGAAAGCCTATAAGCCGAAGACAGCAAAACCTGCTAAACCAGTTCATGACAGCAAAGAAGCTCCTAAAGCCATCATTGCTAACATCGATAATAAAAAACGTAATGCTGGTAAGCAAAAACGCCGCTCATAGTATCAAAAAACTGGATGTTTAGTCCAGTTTTTTCTATATTTTTTGGCTCTATAATTTCTGTAGTGGGTAAATCCACCATGGAGATTATAGAGCCTTTTGAGTGTAGAAAAAAAGTTCCATATGACCTACAATGAAAAGTGCTTAAACAACTCATTAGAAAGAC
>NZ_JBGTZB010000048.1:0-9474 GCF_041807825.1 Streptococcus sp. E24BD
GTCCACTGGTGGAACCATCATCGCATTCACGGTAGTCTCGATTACCAAACACCTATGGTTAAGCGAGTTATCGCTTAACAAAAACACTTTATAAAAATTGTACAGAAAAGGGGTGACTTTTCAGATGATTGTCTTAAATAGCTGAGGTTTTGTGGTAGGCAATCGTCCTCTTCTCATATTAGGAATTCTCCTTTTTTCTTATTTTGCTCCCACATCTAATGCAAGGCCATAGAAAATTAAACAACAAACTCCTCAAGATGCTCAAAATTTGCTATAATAGAGGGCAAACGAAAAATAAGGATTTTGTATGACTATTGAAGATTTGAAAAAACGTCAGGAGAAGATTCGGAACTTCTCCATCATTGCCCACATTGACCACGGTAAGTCAACACTGGCTGACCGGATTTTAGAGAAGACCGAGACGGTTTCCAGCCGTGAGATGCAGGCCCAGCTCCTTGATAGCATGGATTTGGAGCGTGAGCGGGGTATTACCATCAAACTCAACGCTGTCCAGCTGAACTACACTGCTAAAGATGGTGAGACCTACACCTTTCATTTGATTGATACACCCGGGCACGTGGACTTTACCTATGAAGTCTCTCGTTCCTTGGCGGCCTGTGAGGGGGCGATTTTGGTCGTGGATGCGGCACAGGGAATTGAAGCACAGACTCTTGCTAATGTTTACTTGGCCTTGGATAATGATCTGGAAATCCTGCCCATTATCAACAAGATTGACCTGCCTGCGGCAGATCCTGAGCGGGTGCGTGGGGAGATTGAGGATGTCATCGGTCTGGACGCTTCTGAAGCTGTCTTGGCTTCTGCCAAGGCGGGTATCGGTATCGAGGAAATCTTGGAGCAAATCGTTGAAAAAGTTCCAGCGCCAACTGGCGATGTGACCGCCCCGCTTCAAGCCTTGATTTTTGACTCCGTCTATGACCCTTACCGTGGGGTTATCTTGCAGGTACGGGTGGTCAATGGTATGGTCAAGCCGGGCGACACCATCCAGCTCATGAGCAATGGCAAGACCTTTGACGTGACTGAAGTCGGTATCTTCACCCCTAAAGCGGTCGGTCGAGAGGTTCTGGCAACTGGTGATGTTGGCTATATCGCAGCTTCTATCAAGACCGTGGCAGACACCCGGGTCGGCGATACCGTAACTCTAGCTAGTCAGCCAGCAGCAGAGCCCTTGGCAGGTTATAAGCAGATGAACCCCATGGTCTTTGCAGGGATTTACCCGATTGAGTCCAACAAATACAACGACCTCCGTGAGGCTTTGGAGAAACTCCAGCTCAATGATGCCAGTCTGCAATTTGAACCAGAAACATCGCAAGCACTTGGTTTTGGCTTCCGCTGTGGTTTCTTGGGGCTACTTCACATGGATGTTATTCAAGAGCGATTGGAGCGGGAATTTAACATTGACCTGATCATGACCGCACCGTCGGTGGTCTACCATGTCAACACGACAGACGGTGAGATGATTGAAGTGGCAAACCCATCTGAGTTTCCAGACCCGACCCGTGTCCAATCCATCGAAGAGCCGTATGTCAAGGCCCAAATCATGGTGCCCCAGGAATATGTCGGGGCTGTCATGGAGCTGGCACAACGCAAGCGTGGCGACTTCGTCACCATGGACTACATTGACGACAACCGTGTCAATGTCATCTATCAGATTCCGCTGGCAGAGATTGTCTTTGACTTCTTTGACAAGCTCAAATCGTCCACTCGTGGTTATGCCAGCTTTGACTATGAGATTTCCGAGTATCGTACCTCTAAGCTGGTCAAGATGGATATTCTTCTCAATGGCGACAAGGTCGATGCCCTCAGCTTTATTGTCCACAAGGAATTTGCCTACGAACGTGGGAAAATCATCGTGGAAAAGCTCAAGAAAATCATCCCACGCCAGCAGTTTGAAGTGCCGATTCAAGCGGCTATCGGTCAGAAAATCGTGGCTCGTAGCGACATCAAGGCCCTGCGTAAGAATGTCCTTGCTAAGTGTTATGGCGGTGACGTGTCCCGTAAACGCAAGCTTCTTGAGAAACAAAAGGCCGGTAAGAAGCGCATGAAGGCGATTGGCTCGGTCGAAGTCCCACAAGAAGCTTTCCTCAGCGTCCTGTCTATGGATGAGGAAAACAAATGAGGTTTGTTTTCTCTAGTTGCCTAAAAACTGGAGAGTGACTCGAAGAACTCGTCGTAATCTCTAATACATCGCCCCTCAAGTCAGCCGTGCCTTTGCCCTTACAGAAAAACAATAGCAATAACAGGAGGATACCTCATGGGAGAACGCTTAAACAGACTAGTTTTGCAAACAACCGAGAAGCCACAAGCTATCTTTGACCGCCTAGTGACGGAGGTAAACGCTGATCTGGTGGAAGTTGTCAAACATGACCTTGGAAGTCAACAGGTCGTGCTCGCCGTCTTTGAAAAGTTCTATTTTCGAGTCGAGAGTTATGTGAGTGTTACCTTACACCTGACATCCTCTGCGGGCTGGGTTGTGGCAGATGTTATTGGCTCAGGTGGCGGAGGCGGTTTTCTCAACATCTCTTGGGGAGCCAATAGTGACTTTGCCTCATTGTTCACAGACGCTTTGAGAAAGCAAGGCTTTGAGTGGTTGAATACAGAAAAATAGAAAAGGAGGTTAGGGCAATAGTCCTAGCCTCCTAATTTATCAGGCGTTATCCAACTGCTGGACACAATTTAATGAGTTCGATTGACTATTATCTCCTCCCATCTCCATTATTTAGAAAAATATCGAAATAATGCTGGACAGATACATCCGAAAGTGCTATACTCTATTTAGAAATACTTCTAAATAGAAAGCAGGAGGTCATGATGGGCTTATCAGAAACACTTAAAGCACTCGCAGCGCCTATTCGTCGACAGATACTGGACAGCTTAAAAGCGGGACCAAAGTCTGCTGGTGAGATTAGTGAGCTCTTTGATGTGACAGGGGCAACTGTCTCTCATCATTTAACAGTCTTGAAAAAGGCAGGGCTGATTTTAGAAGAGCGAGAAAAAACATACATCTACTACCGCCTCAATGTGACGGTTTTTGAGGAAGTCTTGGTGTGGATTGCTGGATTTGGAGGAAAAGAACATGATGAACGTGATTAAGAAAATTGATTGGACAGTTGTCGCTATTGGGTTAGGGTTGTGCTTGCTGCCCTTGGTCTTGGGGCAGGTCTTTTGGGCGGATTTACCAGATAAATTCGCCACACACGTCTCTTTGGATGGGCAGGTCAATGGTGTGACCGATAAGAGCTGGATTTTACTGGGGCAACCGCTCCTTTTGGCAGGTATCTATCTGGTGCTGTCTATCATCTTGGGCAGTCTTGGCATCGGGGAGCAGCCTGTCATCAGAGCTTTTAAGTTGGGAAGTGCTCTGCTGATCACCATCTTGCAGACCGCTCTGCTATTTTTCAACCTTGGCTGGGACATAGACATGAGAAAAGTAGCGGTCCTCATCGTCGCCATCGGCTGGCTCTTAGTGGGCAACTACAGTACAAAAGAAGGGCCGCATCAGCAGAAAAAGCTAGAACAAACAGCAGTGTCCCTTATCCTCCGCAAACAAACCTCTTATCTCTTTGTCAGAGCGGGTCTAGTCTTGCTACTCAGTCTGCTCTTTCCTATCCAACTTTCTTTTGTGCTTTTATTGTTAGTGACTTTTGGGGCAATTTGTTGGTTCATTTATGCCAGTTCCCTTAGCCATAGCCTTAAGAAGTAAGATACTGCTGAACATCGAAAAATCAACCAGTGTCACAACTATAGCACTCAGGCTGCCTCAGCCTAAGGCTTTGACATTTCTCTTGGTCAATCGTTTCTTGCCATTCATCTATGTCCACTAGCTGAGCAAGTCAGTCTACTTTTCTTTCGGGTATTGAAGAAAATAAGATGTTTTTCACAAATTTTTGAGAAAAAAATATCAGAATATGCTATACTAGAGAGGTAAAAAATATTTAAGGAGTTTATCCAAAATGGCTAAATTAACTGTTAAAGATGTTGAGCTTAAGGGCAAAAAAGTCCTCGTTCGTGTGGACTTCAATGTGCCTTTGAAAGATGGCGTGATTACAAATGACAACCGTATCACTGCCGCTCTTCCAACTATCAAGTATATCCTTGAGCAAGGCGGACGTGCCATCCTCTTCTCTCACCTTGGTCGTGTCAAAGAAGAAACGGACAAAGAAGGCAAATCATTGGCACCAGTTGCTAAGGCACTTGGTGAAAAACTGGGTCAAGAGGTTATCTTCCCAGGTGCTACTCGTGGTGAAGCCTTGGAAGCAGCTATCAATGCTTTGGAAGATGGTCAAGTGCTCTTGGTCGAAAATACTCGTTTTGAAGATGTGGACGGCAAGAAAGAATCTAAAAACGACCCTGAACTTGGTCAATACTGGGCATCACTTGGTGATGGCATCTTTGTAAACGATGCTTTCGGTACAGCTCACCGTGCGCATGCTTCAAACGTTGGTATTTCTGCTAACGTTGAAAAGGCTGTTGCTGGCTTTCTCTTGGAAAACGAAATTGCCTACATCCAAGAAGCGGTTGAAAGCCCAGTTCGTCCATTTGTCGCAATCCTTGGTGGTTCAAAAGTATCTGACAAGATCGGCGTGATTGAAAACTTGCTAGAAAAAGCAGACAAGGTCCTTATCGGTGGCGGTATGACCTACACCTTCTACAAGGCACAAGGCATTGAAATCGGTAACTCATTGGTCGAAGAAGACAAACTTGATGTTGCTAAGGCCCTTCTTGAAAAAGCCAACGGTAAACTCATCTTGCCAGTTGACTCGAAAGAAGCCAACGCCTTTGCAGGTTACGATGTGGTGCGTGACACCGAAGGCGAAGCTGTTTCAGAAGGTTTCCTTGGACTCGACATCGGTCCTAAGTCTATTGCGAAGTTTGAAGCTGAGCTTGAAGGTGCGAAAACAGTCGTTTGGAACGGTCCTATGGGTGTCTTTGAAAACCCTGACTTCCAAGCAGGTACCATCGGTGTCATGGACGCTATCGTGAAGCAACCAGAAGTGAAATCCATCATCGGTGGTGGTGACTCAGCAGCAGCAGCCATCAACCTTGGTCGTGCAGATAAGTTCTCATGGATTAGTACGGGCGGCGGTGCCTCAATGGAGCTTTTGGAAGGTAAAGTTCTTCCAGGTTTGTCAGCATTGACTGAAAAATAAGTAACCACATATTCGCGACGAAAAGAGATGTGTAAACAGCTCTTTTCTAGTGCCATCCCTAGATGTTCTCCGATACGGAGTGAGGTTAGAACATCAGGGTAGGTAAAGGTAAAGTATTGCCAGGTCTTTCTGCTTTGACAGAAAAATAAGATTTAGTTCGTTTATCTCGACAAAATCCTGATTTTGTCGAAAAAAGAGCAACATCGAAATATTAACAAAAGGGTGGTTAAACCACCCTTTTGAGTTAGTGAAAATAGTTGCGACGCGGTCGTGGTGCATCAATGGAACTCTTGAAAGGTACAGTTCTTCCAGGTTTGTCAGCATTACTGAAAAATAATTTTGTGATGAAAAACCTTGGTTCCCCAAGGTTTTTTGAATAGCCATAGCTGTTCTCCGAAATGACGTGAGGTCATCAAGTCTCAGGCAAGTAATTGGTAAATACAAAAAAGGCGCTGGTATAGCGTCTTTTTCTGTGAAAAATCTAGGAAATTTGTATCCAGGAAACAAATCTAAAGGCTCTAGTCAAAAAAGTTGAAAAACTGACGGTTATAAGTGACAATATTTTTTTATTTTGATTGCCATTAATTCTCATTATTGGTCAAACTAATGGTATCTTCTTGAGAAATTATTGTATTATCTAGAAACATAATATCGATTTCATCTTCTTCTGTATCTAAGAATAGCTGAATTTCTGCATTCAAACTTAAAATTTCACCAATAAGAATTCGTCATCTCTTAAGTTCCTCCAATTCTGAGTATGGAACTCTCAACACAGGCAAACCACTTACTAAATTCTGTCGTATATCACTAATAGATTTTTGTGTATATAATCTTATCAGTTTAATCAAAGCAACCTGGTTTTCTAACGGTAAAACTTTCAATAATACTACATGCATATCCAGTTATATCAACTTACTATCAAGATTTTATTTGTCTCAGATTAGAACCCAAGCTTCGTCAGAAGACCATCTCACCCTACCCAAAGTTGATTCAATACATCTGATAAAATAGGAACATTGATCAGCAGAGAGATAATCGGATTGCTCGTTAACAGGCTCTGCACTTGGTCAAACGGTACCGTAGCAAACAGACGAAGAGCCATTGACCAAAACACCACAGTCATAAAAACAGATAACGCACCGCTAATCATATTAAATCGAGTTGTATCTAACTTCCAAAGCGGAAAAAAATAAAGAAAAACAGCTAGTAAGCGTAGGACAAAATAGCTGGCTAGTGTCAACGCTAAAAAAGCAGTACCTGCGTAAAACACCTTGTCCATTTCAAAGATACTGACCTGAGGAAAATAGGTTAGCACTTTTTCTTCGACAGCCTGTGTATAGGGAACCCAAAAAGTTAAGAGCCCTGCTAGAGGCTTGTAATACGTCTTCGCAACAAGTATTGATACTACCAGAGCTATTAAGAGGTAGGTTTGCTTGACCAGACCTCTGCTATAACCCAGGTAAAACTGCCAAGCCAAGGCTATTATCATCAGTAAAGTTATCATTGGCTATCCTCAAATAGGCTAGTTTGATTCGTGGATTGTTCAGAAGCATAGCGTAAACGATCCAATTCAGCAGCCAACTCAGCCATCTCTTTCTCCCGACCCAACTGGACAGACAGGGTGTTGATGGCTAATAGCAGAGCAAGCGTCTCGTCATCTGCTTTTGGCAGTTTTGACTTGATGGCATCATATTTTTCCCTCGCAAGACGCTCTACCTCTTCCATATAAAGATTATCTTTATCAGTGGTTAAGGTTAGGGTTTTCTGCCCAAAAGTGAATTTGTATCGGTTTTTGGTCATCTCTTTCTCCTAGCTTAATTTGTCTAAAATCCCAGTCATATCTGTTCGCAGTTGGTTAAAAGTAACCTGCATCTCCTGGCGGCTTTGGTTATTCTTGATCGTAACAACCTCTGTGTCAACCTCTGTGTCTCCGAGGGTCAAAATCAACTTAGCACCAAGGCTGTCCGCTGATTTAAACTGAGCCTTAAGCTTACGGCCAAGGACATCTCGCTCGGCTGAGAAGCCTTGCTTGCGAATGGTCTGTACCAGCTCCAAAGCTTTGCTATTGGCCGCAGCCCCTAACACCGCGATATAAACATCCAGGCGAGGCGTCATATCAGGCAGCAAATCTTGCTTGTCCAGAATCAGCAGCAGACGCTCCATACCAAGACCAAAGCCAAAGGCTGGCGTGGCAGGACCACCGAAATACTCGACCAAGCCATCGTAACGACCACCCGCACAGACAGTCAACTCATTGCCCTCCAGCGGGGTGATAAATTCAAAAATAGTATGGTTGTAGTAATCAAGCCCTCGTACCATCTTGGTATCAATGACATAAGGGATGCCAAGTGCTTCCAGCATTTCCCGAACGGCATCAAAGTGAGCCTGGCTATCCTCATCCAGATAGTCTAGGATAGATGGCGCTTTTTCCACAGCCAACTTGTCCTCTTTCTCCTTGCTGTCCAGTACCCGTAGAGGATTTTCTGCCAAACGGCGCTGGCTATCCTTGGACAGCTGGTCTTTGAGGGGGGTTAGGTAGTCAATCAGGGCTTGGCGATAGGCTGCCCGACTAGCTGGTGTCCCCAGTGTATTCAGGTGCAAGGTGACATTGGCAATGCCCAGTTTAGTAAAAAGATGATAGGCCATAGCGATGGTTTCTACATCGGTAGCAGGATTGCTAGAACCAAAGGCCTCTACCCCAATCTGGTGGAACTGGCGAAGTCGTCCTGCCTGCGGCCGCTCATAGCGAAACATGGGACCCATATAGTAAAGTTTGACGGGCTTTTGCACTTCTGGGGCAAAGAGCTTGTTTTCTACATACGAGCGGACAACAGGAGCTGTCCCTTCTGGGCGAAGCGTGATATGACGATCGCCCTTGTCATAGAAATCATACATTTCCTTGGTCACGATGTCGGTCGTATCCCCAACGGAGCGACTGATAACCTCGTAATGCTCAAACATGGGTGTGCGGATTTCAGCGTAATTGTACTGGGCAAAAAGCTCTCGTACCAAACCTTCCACATACTGCCATCGAGCACTTTCTTTAGATAAAATGTCTTGGGTTCCTTTTGGTTTTTGAAGTAACATATTTCATTCCTTTGCTATTCTGTTCCTTCTATTGTACCATAAATGATGTGTATTTTTCTAAAAATTAAAGCTCTTTACAAGTTAAGTGGCTCTATAATTTCTGTAGTGGGTAAATCCACCATGGAGATTATAGAGCCTTTTGAGTGTAGAAAAAAAGTTTCATATGACCTACAATGAAAAGTGCTTAAACAACTCATTAGAAAGACACATATGGAACAGTTCAATTTTATCACAAACCTACTCGGAATTAAAGACCCTAATATCACTATTTTGGAGGTTGTGGAGGCTGGGAGTCACAAAGAGGTCATCGCTAAACTTGATTACCCTGCTCCAAAATGCCAACATTGCCAGGGACAAGATTGTCAATGCCCTGTAACTGCCCTACTCTAACGCCAAGATTGAAGCAACCAACAACATCATCAAGGTTATTAAGCGCAACGCCTTTGGTTTCAGAAACTTTGAAAAGACAAAACTCGCATTTTCATTGCCATAAACATAAAACGAGAGAAGACAAGAACTGTCCTCTCTCGGTGTTAAGTGGGTCAACCCACTACAGTTGACAAAGAGCCATTTTTTGGCAACTTGAAAAAGAGCAATAGAAAAGATAAAACAAAAGACAAGGCTTAGAAATCTTGTCTTTTCAACTACATTAAGCTATACCGGCGGCCGGGGTCGAACCGGCACATCCGTGAGGACACTGGATTTTGAGTCCAGCGCGTCTGCCAATTCCGCCACGCCGGCTTAATGATGAACTGGGGTAGCTGGATTCGAACCAACGAGTGACGGAGTCAAAGTCCGTTGCCTTACCGCTTGGCTATACCCCAATAAGAAATAGGCGAGTGAGGGGAATCGAACCCCCGAATGCCAGAGCCACAATCTGGTGCGTTAACCACTTCGCCACACCCGCCATAGGTGCTTACACGGGCAGTAGGAATTGAACCCACACTGAAGGTTTTGGAGACCTTAGTTCTACCTTTAAACTATGCCCGTAAAAGGATGGAGAGAGAGGGATTCGAACCCCCGAACCCGAAGGAGCGGATTTACAGTCCGCCGCGTTTAGCCTCTTCGCTATCTCTCCGAGATTTTTAATTGTAATGGCGCGAGACGGAATCGAACCGCCGACACATGGAGCTTCAATCCATTGCTCTACCAACTGAGCTACCGAGCCTTATTGCGGGAGCAGGATTTGAACCTACGACCTTCGGGTTATGAGCCCGAC
>NZ_JBGTZB010000049.1:0-9048 GCF_041807825.1 Streptococcus sp. E24BD
ATTCCTTAATGAGCTCGCTACGTTTCCTGCCAGCTTTGTGAAGGTCAACAATTTGTTGCTTAAAGTCATCACTAAATTGACGACGGATTTTTCTAGACATAGAGTTCTCCTGTTTTCTTTAGTGTTTGACAACCTAATGCTAGTCGACTTTAGAGGGGTGTTCTGTGGTATCAATGTCTTGACGGGTGAAAAAAATCGCCTATATCAACTGCTTGAGAATTGACAAGGTAGCCTTCAAAAATCCGATAGGGTTCATCCTCACTGTTGATGTCAACTGCAAGCATGATGATCTCTATTGAACCAGCCTCTTTTTCCAGTTCAAGGTGTTTCCAAAAAACAGAGACAGCTCCTTTCTCGAGTTTGGTAGGAAATGATGCAAGGTAGGTTTTACCTTCAAACCAAGGGTAGCTAGAATAAATTTCAACGGTTACTTGCTGGTCATTTTGGAAAAGATCAAAGGTATAATGGGTCGAAGCTGGAGGTTTTAATGGAGTGTTTTGCATCAAAAGGATGGAGTCTCTTAACAGTCCTAGTAATTGTTGCTGTGTTCAAAATAGAAATCACTATGATAGGTATGACTAGAGCGAGGAAAACTCTTTTCTCAAGATACTTGCTTCCATGGATTGTAGTACTGGCATTAAAGATTGGACGAACGGTTGAGGACTATAGAGGGTAATATGGCGGATTAGAGGTTATCGATGATATATCGGACAAAGTGATTCCAGATAATCTTTAGAAGGTTAGTCCTTGAGACCTCACTTTCAGCGATGAGGGGCATACTTGGTAAGTCTGCAAGATACCCTTTTCCAACTAGTTTTTTATCATCAAAGACCACTTGTCCGACCACTTGTCCCTCTTTGATGGGGGCGTAGTTTGTTTTATCGGGAAAGACAGCCTTTAACTGAACGTTGTCAACAGTGTCTGGAGTTGTGACGACATAAAAATCATCTTGCGTAACGGCAGAAACCTTATCCACGACACCGTCTAAGACAGGTGCAAGCGTGTCTTTATAGCTAGTGCTGGCTGGCAAAACCTTTTGCAAATGGAACTGCTCAGCAATTTGATTCAAAAAATCATGAGCAACCAGGAAGCGCTTATCGCTATCCTCACGACCACCATCAACGTCCAAAAAGATGCTCAGAACCTGCATGCGGTTTTCGTAGGAGAGACTAATCAGACCAGACCCTGCGTCTGTCGATGTTCCTGTTATTAGACCGTAAGTGTCAAGGCGAGCATAAGGCATATTTTCCAGCAGGTAGTTGTAAGTCGGAATCGGTTCGCCGCCAAAATTACCCTGAGTGGCTTCAGATAGTTCTAAGACCTCTGGGAAATCATTGATGAGACGATAGCTGATGATGGCTAGATCTCGAGCAGACAGCTGATTTTCAGCGTCTTCGGGACTGTTTTCTAAACGGTAGTCTCCCAGATAACGGTTGTTTACCCCTGAGGCATTGACCAATGAGTGTTTCTTAATGCCCCAGTTATCCAAGAGGCGTCGCATTTCCTCAACAGCTTCTTGCTCACTGCCTGCGATATGCTCAGCCAGAGCAACAGAGGCAGAGCTTGAGGCAGAGATGAGGCTAGCTTTGGTAAGATCTTTCACGCTGTACTGCGGATGGGCAAAGGTGACATTTGGGATATCTGGCTCTTGGGTTAATTGCAGAGCATAGTCACTGATGGTCACCCTATCGTCCCAGTTGATTCGCTTTGCCTTAACGGCATCATAAACGAGGTAGAGAGTTAACAAGCGACTAAGATTACCGACAGGGACTTTTTGATCAGCGTTCTTTTCGTAGAGGATTTTTCCTGTGCGAACCTCAACTGCCATTCCAGCCTTTGCTGGAAGTTCAATGGTTGAGGCAAAGGCTAGGGGCGGTATGACTAGGCTAACGAGTAGAGCTAAACCAACCAAATATTTTTTCATTGCGCAGGCTCCTTGTGTGCGATGTTTTCTCTATTATAACACATCTCGAAGAAATAAGAATTCGGTAGGTATATCTTCTATACCGCACAAAACCATGTGACATTACCTGACATAAAAGGTGCTAAAACTGCCAAAAAATCGGAAAAAAGTTAAAAAAAGCTCAAAAGAAATGCGAAATTTTCAGAATAATCACTTGCATTAAGATTTTTTTATGGTATAATGTAGAACATAAACCCAAAACTTGGCTGTTTATAAAAAGAAAAAATTGAGGTAAATCCTATGAAGAAAAGCAGAATTCTTGCCCTTGGTGGTGTGACTTTGTTATCTGCGGCTGTTTTGGCAGCTTGTGGTAATGGTTCATCAAGTAGCTCATCAGCTCCAACAACCTATACTTACGCTTATACTAGTGACCCTGAGTCATTGAACTATCTTTTGGTAAACAAGAGCACAACTGGTGATATTATCGGTAACGTTGTAGACGGTCTCTTGGAAAACGATGAGTACGGTAACTTTGTGCCATCACTTGCAGAAGACTGGACAGTCTCTCAAGATGGATTGACCTATACTTACACCCTTCGTGATGATGCTAAGTGGTTTACCGTTGAAGGTGAAGAGTATGCTAATGTAACTGCTGAAGACTTTGTCACTGGTTTGAAATATGCTGCTGATCATTCAGGTGACGCAGAAGCTCTCTACCTTGTTCAAAACTCTATCGCAGGATTGGATGCCTACGTTAAAGGTGAAACAAAAGACTTCTCAACTGTTGGCATCAAAGCCATTGATGAGAAAACTGTTCAATACACTTTGACACAGCCAGAGCCTTACTGGAACTCTAAATTGACCACGGGTATTCTCTTCCCAGTTAATGCAGAATTCTTGGAAAGTAAAGGCGACGACTTCGGTTCAGCTGATCCAAGCAGCATCCTCTACAGCGGACCATACTTGATTTCTGCAATGACAGCTAAGTCATCACTTGAGTACACGAAAAACCCTAACTATTGGGATGCTGATAAAGTAGCTATCGAAAACATCAAGTTGACTTACACTGATGGTTCAGATATATCAACCTTTATTGATCAATTTGAAAAAGGTGTCTTCACAGCTTCTACTATTTTGCCAAATGCTTCTAACTACTCTTCAGTAAAAGAAAAGTTTGCAGACAACATTATCTACGGCCAGCAAAATGGTACTGTCTTCTACGGAGCCATCAACGTTAACCGTACCAGCTACAAGCACACTGCAAAAACAACTGACGCAGAGAAAGAATCTACCAAGAAAGCTCTCTTGAACAAAGACTTCCGTCAAGCTCTTAACTTTGCAATCAGCCGTGCCAACTACCACGCTCAAGCAGCTGGTGAAGATGCCAAAACTAAAGGTATCCGTAACATGTTGACTGCCCCAACTTTTGTAAACGTTGGTGAGCAAACCTACGGTGATGTCTTCACAGAAAAAATGGCAGCTATTGGTTCAGAGTGGAAAGACATTGACTTCTCCGACGCTCAAGACGGTCTTTATAACCCAGAAAAAGCAAAAGCTGAGTTTGACAAAGCTAAGAAAGAATTGGAAGCTCAAGGGGTAACTTTCCCAATCCGTATCGATATCCCTGCTCTTCAAACATCTGATTTGATGATGAGCCGTGTTGGATCTATCAAAGAGTCAATCGAGTCAGCGCTTGGTGCTGAGAATGTCCAAATCGACATCTTGCCAATGGACGAAGATCCGTTGTATGCAGCAACCTACCATGCAGAAAATGCCTCACAAGAAGACTATGATATCTCAACTGTATCTGGTTGGGGCCCTGACTTCCAAGACCCATCTACTTACCTTGATATCTTTAACCCAGCAAGCGGAGATACCCTCAAGATTATCGGTATTGATGCTGGCTCAAACCCAGAAATCGTGAAAACACTAGGTCTTGAGAAATTGAACCAACAGTTGACTGATGCGGCAAAAGAAACATCTGATGTGGCAGTGCGTTACAGCAAATATGCAGAAGCAGAAGCTACCCTTGCTGATGCCTCAGTGCTCTTGCCGATTATCTCAGCTGGTGGTCGTCCTTCTGTGACTAAAGCTGTACCTTATACTAGTTCATTCTCATGGACAGGTATCAAAGGTTCAGTATCATACAAATACCTGAAATTGCAAGAGAATGCAGTGACAGTAAAAGAATACGAAGCGGCTCGTGAGAAATGGTTGAAAGAGAAAGCAGAATCAAATGCGAAAGCTCAAGAAGACCTCGCGAAACACGTTAAATAAGAAGAAACTTTAACCCTAAAGAACTTCCGCTAATCACCTAGAGGAAGTTCTTTTGGGATTTGGAGGATAGCATGAAGAAATATATTTTCAGTCGATTATTGAGATCTTTGGTCTCCTTATTTGCCATCACCACATTGACTTATGTGTTGATTTTCACGATGGTGCCTAGGACAAAGATTTTTAATAATGACCCAAACTACACCAAAATGGCTGCCCAGCCTGATAAAAAGGTCAACTATGAAAATGGTGTTTACGAGAGAATGGGTTACATCAACTATTGGACATCAAAAGAGTTGTTGGACAAAGCAAACGATTTTGATCCATCAGTCACTGGTGAAGTGAATGACACCAATAAAAAAATTTATGAGGATTACATTGCTTCTCTTGGCAATGGCTGGACTCTTCACCAGTTTCCAGAGAGCGGGGCATTTTATGCCACACGTGAAATCTCCATGTTTTCACGTGTCCTCAACTTCTTCACCAATTTAATCGAAATTGATCATCCATGGCGTATTAAAGATGCCAAAAATCCTGATTTAGAACGTTATTTGCGTTTTGAAAATGACCCATCAGCTGGTTTTGCCTTGGTTGGTTCAGGAACTAAGCACAAGTATCTGTTGTATTTTAATGGACAGTTCCCGTTTATTCATCAGAATTTTGTCAACTTAAACCTTGGTGTATCTTATCCAACCTTCAGCAAGGTTCCTGTTCTTCAAATTATTACTCAAACCCAAGGGAAAAAGCTCTTAAAAGAGGTGACTTTCCCAAATGGGACGAAGCGATCTAGCTCCATTGACATCTATAGCCGGACTTATCAGACACCAAGTAGTGTAGATAGGAAAACGGCTGCTCTATTTGGTGAGGGTGATGCCTACACCAAAACTCAAAACTTGCAGACTGACCCATCAATGATTGCCAACTCTGCGCTCATTGGGATATTTGGCGTGATGATTTCTTACCTGATTGCATTACCCTTAGGTTATTTCATGGCTCAGCACTCTGGGAAGTTGTTTGACTCGATTTCATCTGGGACATTGACCTTCCTCATTGCTATCCCATCTATTGCATTCATCTACGTTTTCCGTTTCTTGGGTTCTTTGACAGGTCTTCCTGATTTGTTCCCAACTTATGGGGCACAAGATATTCGTTCTTATATCTTACCTGCTTTGGTTCTAGGTTTCTTGGGCTCGCTCAGTCTAGGGTTATGGACACGTCGTTATCTGGTTGACCAAAAACTGAGCGATTACGTTCGTTTTGCGCGTGCTAAAGGTCTCAATGAGAAAGAAATCATGACACGACACATTTTCAAAAATGCGATGGTTCCGATTGTTGCGGGTATTCCAGGTGCTATTTTGGGTGTTATCGTGGGTGCAACCTTTACGGAAACCGTATTTGCTTTCCCTGGTATGGGTAAAATGCTCATTGATGCCATCAAAGCAAACAATATCAACATGGTTGTTGGGTTGAACTTTATCTTCTCAGCCCTGTCCATTTTAGCTGTATTTTTGGGTGACTTACTCATGACAGTTCTTGACCCACGTATCAAATTATCAACTAAAGGAGGAGGCAAATAATGTCAACGATTAATCAATCAAAATTTCAATTTGTTCAGCGTGATGATTTTGCCTCTGAGGTTATTGATACGCCGAGCTATTCCTACTGGCAGTCTGTTTTCCGTCAATTTTGGAAAAAACGCTCTAGTATTGTGATGGTGAGCATTTTAACACTCATCCTTCTCATCAGTTTCTTATACCCTTTGTTTTCAGATTATGATTACAATGATGTCAGCAAAATCAATGATTTCTCCAGACGTTTTATCTGGCCTAATGGCGAGTTCTGGTTCGGTACGGATAAAAATGGTCACTCGCTCTTTGATGCTGTTTGGTTTGGTGCAAGAAATTCCATCCTCATTTCAATCATTGCAACGACGATTAACCTCGTTATTGGTGTTATTGTTGGTGGTATTTGGGGTGTGTCAAAAGGTTTTGACCGTGTGATGATTGAAATCTACAACGTTATTTCAAACATCCCAAGCTTCTTGATTGTCATTGTCTTGAGTTATGCGCTGGGAACAGGTTTCTGGAACCTTATCTTTGCCATGACCATGACTGGTTGGATGGGCGTGGCCTACAGTATCCGTGTGCAAGTGATGCGCTACCGTGATTTGGAATACAACTTAGCCAGTCAAACGCTTGGAACGCCGACTGTCAAGATGGTTATCAAAAACATCTTGCCACAGTTAATCTCAGTGATTGTGACCCAGTTGTCGCAAATGTTGCCGGGTTATATTTCTTATGAAGCTTTCTTGTCAGCTTTCCAAATTGGACTTCCAATCACAGTACCAAGTTTAGGACGCTTGATTTCAAACTACTCAGTTAACGTCACCACAAACTGGTATTTATTCTGGATTCCTCTGACTATTTTGGTGTTAGTGTCTATTTCACTCTACCTGAGCGGTCAGAACCTTGCAGATGCTAGTGACCCACGTTCACATAGATAGGAGTTTATATGACAGAACAAAAAAATGTAATATTAACTGCCAAAGATGTGGTGGTGGAATTTGATGTCCGTGACCGCGTGTTGACGGCCATTCGCGGCGTGTCTGTCGATGTGACAGAAGGTGAGGTGTTGGCACTTGTTGGTGAATCTGGCTCTGGAAAATCTGTACTCACGCGAGTGTTCACCGGTATGTTAGAGTCAAACGGTCGAGTGGCTAGCGGTAGCGTGATGTACCGTGGTCAAGAGTTAACTGAACTGAAGACCAATGACGATTGGCAGGCTATCCGTGGTGCAAAAATTGCAACCATTTTCCAAGACCCGATGACCAGCCTTAACCCGATTTTGACGATTGGTAAGCAAATCACAGAAGTGATTATCAAGCACCAAGGGGTTTCGCCAACCGAAGCTAAGGCTATGGCTATTGACTACATGGTCAAGGTTGGTATCCCTGATCCTGGACGTCGCTTTGATGAGTACCCATTCCAGTATTCTGGAGGAATGCGTCAGCGGATCGTTATTGCTATTGCCTTGGCTTGTAAACCAGATATTCTTATCTGTGATGAGCCGACAACGGCGCTTGATGTGACCATTCAAGCTCAGATTATTGCTCTTCTGAAAACCTTGCAACGTGAGTATAACTTTACCACCATCTTTATCACCCATGACCTTGGTGTGGTGGCGTCGATTGCTGACAAGGTAGCGGTGATGTATGCTGGGGAAATCATCGAGTTTGGTACGGTTGAGGAGATTTTCTATGATCCACGTCACCCGTACACTTGGAGCTTATTGTCTAGCTTGCCACAGCTGGGTGCTGCTGGCGAAGAGTTGTTCTCTATTCCGGGAACACCGCCGTCTCTTTATGCGCAATTGAAAGGTGATGCCTTTGCTCTTCGCTCTGCCTATGCGATGCAGATTGATTTTGAAGAGCACCCACCGGCTTTCCAAGTCACGGATACTCATTGGGCTAAGACATGGCTCTTGCATCCAGATGCACCTAAGGTTGAGAAACCAGCCATTATTCAAAACTTGCATGACAAAATCAGCGCCAAACTGGCTGGAAAGGGGTAGGAAATGACTGAAAAATTAGTTGAAATCAAAGACTTAGAAATTTCCTTTGGCGAGGGCAAAAAGAAATTTGTTGCCGTTAAGAACGCCAACTTCTTTATCAACAAAGGTGAAACCTTCTCTCTTGTTGGCGAATCTGGTTCAGGCAAGACAACTATTGGTCGAGCCATTATTGGCTTAAATGATACCAGCAAGGGCGACATTGTATTCAACGGGGATAAGATTAACGGGAAATTGCCTGCGGATAAGCGTCGTGAGGTCATTCGTAAAATTCAGATGATCTTCCAAGACCCTGCGGCTAGTCTTAACGACCGTGCGACTGTCGATTACATCATTTCTGAAGGTCTTTACAACTTTAACCTCTTCGAAAATGAAGAGGATCGCAAGAACAAAGTGCGTGAGATGATTACGGCAGTTGGTCTCTTGCCTGAGCATTTAACTCGCTATCCTCATGAGTTCTCAGGTGGACAACGCCAGCGGATTGGTATCGCACGCGCCTTGGTCATGCACCCTGAGTTGGTTATCGCTGATGAGCCGATTTCAGCCCTTGATGTGTCTGTCCGTGCTCAGGTGCTTAACCTCCTCAAGAAGTTGCAAAACGAGCTCGGTTTGACCTATCTCTTTGTTGCCCATGACCTGTCTGTGGTGCGCTTTATATCAGACCGTATCGCGGTTATCCACAAAGGGGTTATCGTTGAGGTGGCGGAGACAGAAGAGCTGTTCAATAACCCAATCCATCCCTACACTCAGTCACTCTTGTCTGCTGTGCCGATTCCAGATCCAATCTTGGAACGCCAGAAGGAGTTGATTGTCTACGATCCAGATATGCATGACTATTCGGTTGATAAGCCTGAAATGGTAGAAATTAAGCCAGGTCACTATGTCTGGGGGAACAAGGCAGAGATTGCAGATTATCGCCGCAAGCACCTCTGATTTTTAAATAACCTAAAATAAAAAAACCACCCGAAGGATAGAGGACATCTATCAAATCGGGTGGTTTTTTCTGTGGCATTAACAGACGAGGGCACAACTAGGGTTGGCATGATGTCATGCTGCTGCCTCTAGTTTTATGGGAAGGGGTTCAAGGTGCTTCAGACTGGACTTAGAAAACGCATCGTGTCAGATATTTGCTTGCCTGACATGATGCGTTTTGATGGTTTTGAAGGAATTACCCCGCTCTTTTGTGGCTCTATAATTTCTGTAGTGGGTAAATCCACCATGGAGATTATAGAGCCTTTTGAGTGTAGAAAAAAAGTTCCATATGACCTACAATGAAAAGTGCTTAAACAACTCATTAGAAAGAC
>NZ_JBGTZB010000050.1:0-8608 GCF_041807825.1 Streptococcus sp. E24BD
AAACCAATAAGAGTGGACAAGACCACCATTAGGCTCAAACACTCCAAGACCCAAGCTAGTCTTGTCTTGTGTGAAACTTGACTAGGCGACTTTCTGACCAGCAAAATTACACTTGTTAGGTATAGGAGCTGGCACAGAATTGTGACTGCTAGAGATAGCTTTCCTGCTTGGAAAGACGATACGATAGCCGCATTTCCATACTGGTAGAGATAGAGACCAAAAATGTTCCAAATTCTAGCGTCTAAATAGGTCTTCATAGTCCACCTCCAAGACCAGCACCATTTTTTCCACCCACTTGGTCTGGGGCATTTGGCAGGTGGACTTGTAGTGCCTGATTTTCTGATAGAGCCGATTGAACTCGCTGGGGTACTGATAACTCCCCGCAAACATCTGCCGTGTCAACTCAGCCCAGCTCATCTCTTTTTCTGCCAAGAGAAGGGCAAGGTTTTCCCAAAATAATTCCGCCATAGCCCCTCCTACACGCTTAAGAAGGTTTTAAGAGCTCGCCGCTCCTTCGCTTTCAGTTCACGAGGAAGAAAGGATCGCAAGTCTTCTAGGGTTACATCAGGATAGACATGCCCCTTATCGACGACCAGCGGTAAACGAAGACTTCTTGCCCGATTGTCCCAGATGATGTCAAGAAATTGAGAAAAAGGGAGGTTATCCCTGCGTTTGTATATCAAACAGGTTGGGGTCAGAAAGTCAAAGCAGTCTGGAGATAGCCGCATCCATTCCAGTAGGTCTTCTTTCTTCAGTTGCTCAAAGTCCACCAGCTCATATGCAATGCCATAAGCATCTAGGGTCTCAATCAAAGACTGGTGTCGGTCTTGGTGTTTACTTAGATAGAGTCGCATATCACACCCTCCTTGACCTTAGTCAGGTCTTCCATGACAAAATNGTTTACTTAGATAGAGTCGCATATCACACCCTCCTTGACCTTAGTCAGGTCTTCCATGACAAAATCACCAAGGATTCTGGTCATATTGACAGGAACCCTGCCCTCACTAAAACATCTCACTGTTACTAGGCTCGTCAGGATACCGTCCTTGCCTTGATGGGTGTAATTCTGCCCATAGGCTCTAAAAGCCAAATCCCCACCCTCTGTCAAGAAGCTGTCCACTCCGTTTTTGATGTCCCTCTCCTCCAAAAATTCAAACACTCGATGGAGATTGGATTCGTAAAAAAGGGGGAGGTTCATCTCCTTGTGGTAGTCATCCTCAAAGGTCACAATCATTTCGCAATCATAGTTGGGCAAGGTAAGGAGCCTTTCTGTCAGTCGCTCCACCTCTGCTTGATGAATAGCCTCATCCAACTCTGAACAGGTTCTGATGGATTCTTTATGTAGTAGTTTCATGGTTCTCCTCCAGTTTCTTTAATTCTCCTGCGATAGCAGCGATAACGGGTACAGACACACTGTTTCCAGCCTGTTTGTAGAGTTGGCTCTTGCTTGAAACCGCCTCTGCTCGGTCGAATGCCCAATCTGGAAAGCCTTGTAGGCGAAAGCATTCTCTAGGTGTGAGTTTTCGGATTCTCAGGCGATAGAGTTTATCTCCCACCAAAAATCCTGTCACCTCAAACCACTTATCCTTGCGGCATTCCAAAGCTGCGACAACGACACCTTGTTGGGAGCTGGTCGTTAGGGTATTGGCGATTTGTTTGCCTACCCGTCCACGTTTAGAATTGGACTTGGGATAGGACAGGTTGACCGAATCGCCAACTGTCGCCTTAGCATAGCCTTGCTTAGTCGCCTCACGGATTTTTAAGTGTGGTGCTTCGTGACGTAACAAGACTTTTGGAATCTTATCCCCACCCTGCATGGTGGTGAGGGTCGGGGAAAGTCCTTCTGTATGATAAACTCGTCCTGCTTGATCAAAGCTAGTCGGCAAATTTCCAGCCACTAGTACCCCATGCCTGTCTTGAGCCGTTAGGGTAAACATGGGGTCTTGATTATCCTTGAATCGTCTACCATTCTGCCGCTTATTAAGTCTGTCAGGTGATAGAACGGGTATGGCAATCTTGGCCCCCTCACCCTTGTTTACGGTTAAAGTTGGCGACAGTCCCGTTGATAGATAGACCTCTCCACTCATGCCCCGACCTGATGGATTAACATTGCCTAGTCGTTCAAGATGAGTTGGGCTACCTTGTCCTCGGAGAGGAAATACTGGTCGGAAACCTCTCTTTCGAGAATGTCCGATAAGAAAGACCCGCTCCCTGTTTTGGGGAAGGCCAAAATCTTTACTGTTAAGCACCTGCCATTCGACATGATACCCCAGTTCATCCAGTGTGGTGAGGATTGTGGCGAACGTCCGTCCCTGGTCGTGACTGAGTAACCCCTTGACGTTCTCAAAAAATAGATAAGGTGGTTGGATTTCCTTGGCACATCGAGCAAGCTCAAAGAAGAGAGTCCCTCTAGTGTTCTCAAATCCCAATCGTCTGCCTGCGAGAGAAAAGGCTTGGCAAGGAAAGCCCCCACAGAGGACATCCACTTGTCCCCGGAGTTGCCTGAGTTGGTCATCGGTGATAGCTGTAATGTCATGGTATTCTAATTCTCCTTCTGTCTCAAAAATGGCCTGATAAGACCGTCTAGCGAATTTATCTATTTCGCAAAAACCAATGCAGGTATGATCTTGGCTCTCCATGCCTAAGCGAAAGCCTCCAATCCCTGCAAAACAATCAAAAAAGTTCATCTCTTGTCCTTTCAAAAAAATAAAAGACCCTACTCCTCGTAAAGCCTTGGTTAGATATGGTCGTCCATTTCTGGAGCGTTCTTAAACTCAATCGCTAGTACAATAAGGGATAGTATCCACATGCCTAGCAAAATTTTCCACCACATGGTTCTCACCTCCTTTCCTGTTCTTGTCGGCGTTCCTTATTCCACTCTGCCAGAATGCCATTAAAGACATACTCAGCTATGGTCTCTGCCGTTCTGGCAAACCTCATGTTCTCCAAAGCATACTGATACCTAGTCTCAAAATGCCTCATGACAAATTCTGCACTAGTCTTAGAAAACTTCTCACGAATCAGCTGGTCATAGACCAATTGGTAAATATAATCCTTGTCATAGGTGGTTGGCTTATCCACTTTGCGAGTGAACCCTTTTTCCTCCTCATCCTCTGAAAGACAGTCACTCTCTTTAGTCTCACTATGTTCAGTCTCATTATCTTCAGTCTCACTAGGGGCTGAATTTAAGACCGGCCCCGTTTGTTTTTGAGACTGACCCCGTGTTTTTTGAACACCACCCCCGTCTGAATTTAAGACAGGGGTAGGTTCATGTTCTAACTCACCAAGGTAAATCTTGTTTGCGAGCCGACCTTTTTCACTTGATGACTGTTGGACTTCTTCAATAAGTCCAAAGTCTCTCAAGGATTTTTTGATGGACAGGAGTTTGGACTTAGAACACCCAAGAAGCTCCATTAAACTAGAGTTGGAATAGATGAGATAGATTGAACCGTCTTCATCAATCCAACCTGAACTTAGGGACAGTTCCAAACGGTCTTTTAAGACGGCATAAGCGACTTTGACCTCCAGCTTCATATCCTTGTATCGGTCACTCTCAAACAAGAGCTTTGGAAGTTTGTAATACCTCTCGGATGTCTGATATTGGTTTGCACTAATGCGTTTCATGATTGTCCTCCAACAATTTGATTTCTAGTTGCCCCCCTGCTTTGACGTTAACCAGGCCACTTGTTTCTAATTCTTTCAGTATTTCTGTCGCTTTTGGTAGTGTTACTCCCATCGTAAGCATAAGGTAGCCAACGACACCAAGGCGAGTTGATTCTACAATTTCCACGATTTTCCTCCTTGTAAAATAAAAAAGGCAAGAACACTCTAAATTGTTCTTGCCTAAGCAATAATATTTTATAAACTGTGATGAAATCCTCCTTAATGACAGATTGTAGAACGCTCAAATCCTTGATTTAACAGCGTTTTAAGCACCTGTCATTATTATGACACAATCCCCACCAGGTAGGGCGGCGCCAGACCAAGCATAGCGTTCTGGTGAGCGAAATTGCATAACAAAGCGCCCTGCAGCATCCTCTATCAAACACATATTGGTTAAAATGACTTCTTGGCATAATCGTTTCCTTTATCCTTTTATCCCATACTTATGATACCATAAAACTGACCAGATTACTCTGGTCAGCAGTACCATTATATTCTCTTGAACGCTACAAACCGTGTGCCTTGATAGGTTAACTCCCCCTCATCACCTTCTGCGAGCTGACCGTAATCGGTGCTTTTGACCCGAAATTCCTGACGGGTCTTATCAGCAAATTCAAAGGTGACATAGTAGTAGGTGTAAGCATTGTTGGTCCCCCTAACCTGCTGACGCTTGGTCACTAGGCGAGCTCCTCTCGTCAAGCGCTCTACTTGGTTATCGCTTTGCCATTGGAACAAAAAGCGAATCAGCTGAAAACCAAAAATAGCTAGTATGATAGCAAATATAGAAAAGGGAACGAGATGAAAGTAGTAAAAGATAAAGTCTGTCATCACAACCTCCTAAAAAGCAACTTTACAAGGCGCCTCCTCCATGATCATCTTCAGTCAATCTCGAAAAATCGAAGACAAGCGGTGCTAAACCTATTCTACCGCTATCCAGCATGATATTGTTTCGCGCGATTGAAGTTATTAGCGCTCTTGGGCTTCAAAAATCCAACAACGTTTCCACTGGTGACTTTCACCTGGAGCAATGCGAATCGTCTGAATGATTTCTGGACTGACGATGTGGTCGGTCGCCCAGAGCAGAAGACTGGTCGGTTTGACACTGTCAATCCCTGTCACACTCGCCTTAGCTCCCTGATGCAGCAACTTCCACGTAAAAGTGTCCTGCTCAGCGATTCCTTCAGTTGACAAGACACTAAGCGACACATCAGTCTCGCACTTGTCAAAGCGAATAGCACGACCATCCGCGATAAAATTATTGTGATCATAACCACCCCAGCCCTCTAGGCGCTCCGTTCCAAGATCTGGCATGTCGGGCAATTCCAGGCGGTAGTCAGGTGAAATCGCCATACCATCAATGCTGAGAAAATTATGGCAGTACTCCTCGGTCTCCATCACACGCTCGCCAACATTTGTGATTTCCCCCTCCAAAATCAGCCTGTTGTCCTCAATCGTGATGGTTTTACGGATTGTCGCGGCGATGTCACGGCATGGCAGAGCTTCTGTGACAAACTCCGCAGAGGTAGCTGTATGAGTAAAGCTAACAGGATAAGGCGTCACCTCAGGATAAGTGTAGTCAAAACGGTAGCCCTGATTAGAATCTTGTTTAATCAAGCCAACACCCAATTTGGGGAAATACTCACCAATCTCAGTGCCTTGACTAAAATCAGCACTAAACTCACAACATAGTCCTCGTCCACCTGACGATGGATGCCTGAGGTTCATGGGCTCATTAGCCCCAAAATGAGTATCTCCATCCAAAACAACATTTGAAATATAGCCTGCACGATCAAAACGATGGGTATCGTTTGGTCGCTCCCCAGGTTCTGAAATCTCTACCCGCAAGCGGTCGTTGGTCAAAAAAATCATCTTTTCCCTCCTTGTTAATCGCTTTCATTATATCATATTCGATTAGTTTTGTATAGATATTTGCAGTAAAAGACAGGGGAGTGACATGCAAAAAGACTTGCTGAGTGTCAAATCATATTGACTTCTAAAAAATGAAGTTGCTCACGCATCCCGACATGATAAAAAATAACGCACCTGTACTCGCGAGTACAAGTGCGTAAGCATGACTAATCTCTAGATAGGATGACAACATAACGTTCTGGATCTTCACCTTCTGAATAACTCTCAACACCAGAAATTTGAGAAATCGTTTTATGGATAATTTTACGCTCGTTGTTGCTCATCGGTTCCAAACGATGCGGACGTCCATTATCTAGCACTCGGCGCGCAGAGCGATGAGCCATATCGACCAGAGTTTCTGTACGATGTTCTAGATAATCGTGAACATTAAGCATCACATTGAAATGGCGAGAATAGCGATCATGCAAGTAGTTCTGAGCTAAAAGCTGTAAAGATTTCAAAACCTTGCCATGATAGCCGATAATACGACCTGGCTCAGGAGTATCAATCTGCAAAATGAGCTGGCGCCGACTTCTTTTAATGCTAATATCAGCTTCTAAATCCATATCATAAATAATCTGTTGAACATAAGACAAAACATCTTCTTGAGCCTGTTCAATCATTTTGGGGCTTTCGACAGCCTCTTCAATCCCATCAAATTCCTGAGCAATAAAAGCCTCAAAGTCCTTATCTTCCTGCTTTGGTGCAGTTTTCTCTGTCTGCTCTGATAAGGACACTTGCTCGTCTGCAACAACTTGACTAGTTGGTTCCTCAACTCGGACAGGCTCTGAAGCCAATTCTTCTTGCTCACGGTTTTCAACCAGTGGAGAAATCTCGACTTGAGCTGGTTTCTTACCAAATAATCCTAAAAATCCTTTTGATTCCTTGGCCAAAATAACAATATTCGCCTGTGAACGTGTTAAGCCTAAACTGGTCAGACCTTTTTCAACCGCTTCTTCAACGTTGACCCCTGTAAATACTGCCATTGTTTCCTCCTTGATACAACTGCTTTTCTCTATTTCATTTTTATACTCGACTAAGGTTAGCGACGTTTCGCCATTTTTTTCTTAGCTCGTCTGATTTTTGCTTCTTTTTCTTTAACCGCACGTTCAGCTGCTTCACGCTCTGCAATGACCTTAAAGGGATTGTTAAATAGTAAGAGCTGGACCACTTGAAAGGCATTAGAGACTGTCCAGTAAAGGGCCACACCGCTAGCAACCTGCACAGCGAAAAGTAAAATCAATCCAGGGGCGATATAGGTCATTACCGTCGTCATCGTATCCTTGTTTGGGTTCGCTTTGCTGGTCAGCCAAGTTGATAAGAACGTAAACCCAGCTGCTAAAATTGGCAAAATAAAGTATGGGTCTGGCTTGGCAATTTCTAACCAAAGAAAATGTCCCTCTCGTAAAAACTCAACGCGAGTAAGGGCTTGGAAGAGCGCCATTAGAATAGGCAACTGCAAAAATAGTGGCAGAAAACTTGCCCAAGGGTTGATCCCTTGTTCCTTATAGAGAACTTGTGTTTCCTCCGACAACTGCACCCTGCTGTCCATATCCTTACCAGGATACTTGGCTTGCAAAGCACGCAATTGAGGTTGAAGTGCTTGCATTTTCTGGCTCGATTTAATCTGCATATTGTAAAGTGGTAGCAGAACAATCCGAATAACAATTGTAAACAGGATGATACCTAAGCCAGTCAGACCTCCAAATGATAGACTTTTAATCATTTGAGCAAAGAAAAAGACAAACTTTTCCCATAGAGAGGTTGATGAACTAGTAATATCTGCGACTTGGCTACTTGATTGACAGCCGACCAAGAACAGCAGGCTGAATAGCATTAAAATGGTTAATTTCCCTTTTTTCAAGCGATCGTCTCCTTATAAAGCTTTGCTTTGGTTAAAACATGAGAGAGGTGTTGCTTCATCTGCACATAGGTCAAGTCTTCGACACCCTTGCGAGCGATAATCACCATGTCATAGGTTTTCAAATCAGGCTCAAATTCCATGATGAGATGGCGCAGTTGGCGTTTCACTCGATTGCGACGAACAGCATTTCCAAGCTTTTTGCTGACGGATAACCCTAATCTCAAGTGAGCTAATTGTCTATTTAAACTGTAGACCACAAACTGGCGATTGGCATAGCTCTGACCTTCTTTGAATACAAGCTGAAAATCCCTGTCACGCTTCACTCGATAAGATTTTTTCATAGTATTCCTCAATCTAATCTTTAGTGCTATTATAACATAATTTTAAGAAATAAACAGCCTAAATTGAATTGAACAGAGGAAAATTATCGGTCTCTCATCTGTAAAATGACACGCAAGAAAAGGACATCTTTATCTGCTCTCAGAAACAGTATCAGAAAGAGAGGAGGATGCCCTTTTAAGGGATATTATAAAACCATCTATCAAGACCTGAACGAAGACAGAGACAAGTCTGCTTAACCATTACTCAAGAAATGAGTGAGGTCACTTCGACCAAAATCTGAAAGAATAGAGTAGCAACAGAAGTCATCAAAATCCTTTATATTTTTGATTTTTTTCAATTTTTATTATACAATAAAACCAAATAAAAAGAAAGCGGTAACACTATGTTTAAGGCAGAAATTTTTTTTTTACTTTTGACTATCATCGAAACTGCAACCTTGTTGTTTTTAAAAAGAGGTCTCGAAATGGGTTATTTAGACACAAAAGCTATCATCCTCACAGTTTTTTCATTTGCCTTTTTTAACCTCTGTTCATTCGCTTGGGTCTACTTTGTCATTAAAAACAAAAATAAATAGACTTATTTTTAAAAGTCAGAACTTCTCAAAAAACGCACTTCCTTGCACCTGCTCCGTAAATGTGTTATATTGATTCCGCGAAAGGATGATGTTTCCTAGACCATGAGCAACGGAAAAGCCCCAGCAGTGCAATGAACCGCACCCCAAAAGTTAGACAGATAATCTAACGAATGGGGTGCTTTTTTATGAAATTGAGCTACGAAGATAAATTAAATCTCTATGAGCTAAGAAATAAAGGGCTGACGTGGTCCCAACTT
>NZ_JBGTZB010000051.1:0-8598 GCF_041807825.1 Streptococcus sp. E24BD
CTTTCTAATGAGTTGTTTAAGCACTTTTCATTGTAGGTCATATGGAACTTTTTTTCTACACTCAAAAGGCTCTATAATCTCCATGGTGGATTTACCCACTACAGAAATTATAGAGCCGTTTTTTGGATGGCTTTTGCCTGTCGATATTTAGGTCATTGAGTAACTTTATTTGTGGAATAGCCATAGTTCAAAGTTTCCCCCTTAGTTATCCTCTTTCAGATGCAATAGACTGAATATTAGGACGTTTGAATGACAATTGGTAACTCGTCTCCATATTTGTCAAAAGGTTTGAAGTGTGATAGAATGGTACAGGTAAATCTTGAGATAAAGTGAAAGAATGAATTGTATGAGTAAAATTATTATTACAGGAGGGCGTCCACTCAAGGGTAATATTCCTGTTTCTGGAGCAAAAAATTCGGTTGTAGCCCTGATTCCTGCTATGATTTTATCCGATGAGCCAATCACCCTAGATGGTGTGCCGGATTTAAGCGATGTGGCCAATTTGGTTGAGATGCTTAGTTTGCTGGGTGTCAAAGTCAATCGCCAGCAGGAGAGTTTGACAGCAGACCCATCAGGTCTTGTCAATCGGCCCATACCACCTGAGATGATTAGTCAGTTGCGGGCCTCTTATTACTTTTATGGCAGTTTGCTAGGGAGATTTGGCTATGCCAAGGTCGGTTTGCCGGGTGGCTGTGATTTAGGTCCTAGACCGATTGACCTCCATCTAAAAGCCTTTGAAGCCTTGGGTGCTCAAGTAACCTATGAGGGAGACCATATGATTCTCTCTACAGGTGGTCGTCGCTTGCAAGGGGCGCATATCTTTATGGATACAGTCAGCGTTGGGGCAACCATCAACACCATGATAGCGGCTAGTCTTGCTCAGGGTCGGACTGTGATTGAAAATGCAGCACGGGAACCTGAGATCATTGATGTGGCCATCTTGCTTAATAACATGGGGGCGCGTATCCGCGGAGCTGGCACAGCTGTTATTACGATTGACGGTGTTGAACGTCTCGGTGGAACACGCCATCAAGTGATTCCCGATCGCATTGAGGCTGGTTCTTACATCGCACTGGCTGCTGCGGTTGGCGAGGGCATCTGCGTGACCAATGTGCTTTATGAGCACTTGGAAAGCTTTATCGCCAAACTAGAAGAGATGGGCGTGCGCATGGTTGTCAAAGAAGATGCTATTTTTGTTGAGAAACAAGAAGCTCTCCGTGCAGTGGATATCAGCACATCGCCTTATCCTGGTTTTGCAACTGATTTGCAGCAACCGTTGACCCCGCTATTACTGAAGGCTCAAGGGCGCGGAAAAATCAAAGATACGATTTATGAAAAGCGGGTGAACCATGTCCCAGAATTAGCACGTATGGGGGCGGAGATTTCAACACTCGGCGGTCAGATTATTTATACAGGTGGCAAGCCCTTATCAGGTGCGGAAGTGCGTGCGACTGATTTGCGAGCTGGGTTAGCCCTGATTACCGCAGCTTTGATGGCTGATGGCCAGACAGTGATTACAGATATTGAACATATCCTCAGAGGGTATTCTAATATCATTGAAAAGCTTCAGGCACTCGGTGCTGATATTACCTTAGTTGACGAGTAACAGGTAGTATTTCTGAGTTAATTGTCTTCATAAAGCTTGTTCAAACCTTATTTTCAAAGCAGATAAATTTAAAACAGCTAGCAAGCATCAGACAGAGTTTCTGATGCTATTTTCATGTTATCCTGTATGTTGCTTTGGCGACAAACCTTAAAATGTGGTAAAATCTAGTCAAGGAGGTCATACGATGACAGAAACAAAAGAAGAACTGCGCCAGCGGATTGGTGACTTGGCTTACCGAGTGACCCAAGAATCAGCAACTGAGCGTCCTTTCACAGGGGAGTACGATAATTTTTTTGAAAAAGGTATCTATGTGGATATCGTTGGTGGTGAGGTCTTGTTCTCATCGCTGGACAAATTTCCCGCCCACTGCGGTTGGCCTGCTTTTAGCCAACCGATTAACAACCGTGACCTGACCCATCACGATGACAGTTCCTACGGCATGCGGCGGATTGAAATCCGCAGTCGTCAGAGCAATTCCCATCTGGGGCATGTTTTCAACGACGGTCCTCGTGACAGAGGGGGCTTGCGCTACTGCATCAACTCGGCAGCCCTGAAATTTATCCCCTATGAGCAAATGGCAGAGCTCGGTTACGGCGACTATTTGAGCTTGTTTGAGGAGGAGGTATGACGGTTTATTTCCTAGATGGGCTGGGAAGTAACCGCTACTACGCAGCTGACTTACTGGTAGCCTTGGCAGATAGAGGGGTAAGGGTCAATTATCTGCCACTTCCTGGTCACCCTGATAACCTCGAACAGTCGGTGGTAAGCAATGAAGCGTTACTAATCTGGTTAAGTCAACAGTTACCAGAAACGCCTGTGACCCTGCTCGGCTATTCTCTTGGAGCAGACATCTCAGCAGCGTATGCCTACGCTTATCCTTGGCGCGTGAGCCAACTAATCCTGTTAGATGGGGCCTGTATTGATCTTTCGTCTTTACCACTTGAGGAGGAATTGGCTGGTGCTCAGGCCTACTTGGAGGGGCAGGTTTTTGCAGACATGGCGGAGCATCTGAGTCAGGCGCGTGAGGGGAGTGAGAGTTGGTCAGCCAACCTTGAGCGAGCAGAGCAGGAGGCCTACCTCTATGATGAGGTGGCTGGGGTCTATCGCTTGCGGCTCAACCAGGAGGCGGTAATGGGGCTGTTGACAGCTCGCCGACAGTGCCATCAGCCCTTGCAACAGGCAGATTTTAGGACACCGACGACGGTCATCATCAGTGACCAGCCGTCAGATGTTTTAGAGCAAAAAGAGCGCTATTTAGCTAACTGTCCAGTTTATGTCTCTTATCAGGTGCTGCCAAACAGCCATCATGATTTCTACATGGCGCGTCCGGCTGAGACTGCTGAGTTGATTATGTCTTGTCTCGCGGAGGGTACTCATGGCTAATATCAAAGACTATGTGCTGGCAAACGGTCATCGATCCTTTGACGACCTCCCGCTCAATGAGTTGGACATTGCCTGTCTAAACGAACTCGGCTATTTGACTTTTGGTGAATACCTGCCAGAAACGCTTGACCATCACAGCTATCATCGACTGGTTGACCTACTGGGGAAACTTGCGGTTGCTGAGTTGGAACAGCCAGCCTATGATTTCCTGGTGACACCAGCACGGGTTGAACTCCTACGAGCAGTCTTAACCAGTCAGCGATTTGGTGATGTAGAGCTAGGCTACTATGTCAATGATGTTAACCCCGACTACGGCAGGCAATTCGCTGCCATGGTCATGTGCTTGCCCAGCCTTGGGCATACCCAGTTGATTTTTCGTGGCACAGATGATAGTTTGATTGGCTGGAAAGAGGATTTCAACATGTCCTACATGCGAACCATCCCTGCCCAGCAGGCGGCATTCAGTTACCTCAGAGCATTTTTGATGGATTTCTCAGGCAAATTGGTGGTCTCTGGTCACTCTAAAGGTGGCAATCTAGCGCTCTATGCTAGCAGTTTGGTTCCAGCAACCTTACAAACAAAGATCAGTGCTGTCTATGTTTTCGACGCTCCTGGACTTCATCAGTCTGTCCTCAATTCTCCTGGTTATCAGACCATTCGACCAAGGGTCAAGGCTTTTCGGCCTGAAGAGGCTATCGTTGGCATCATGCTAAGCTCAGATGTGGCTTATGAAACGGTGATTAGCCAAAACAAGAGGCTGTTGCAACACGATATGTCGCATTGGCAGGTGTCGGAGACGGCTTTTTTGAGAAGCTCTCAACTTAGCCAATTTAGCCTGAGTCTAGAGAAAACCTTCAATGATTGGCTTAATCAGTACTCAAATCAAGAACTAAAACTCTTTTTTGATACCTTTTTTGACTTGTTTTTCACCTCTGGCATTGCCAGCCTAAACGACCTATCAACCCCTGATCCCGTTCGTGCCAGAGCTATGCTAAACACGTTGCGCCATCTGGATAAACCCCGCCGTGAGTTTATGATCAAAGCGGTCAACCAACTGATGAGCCTCTATGGTAAACACGCCTTGGCGGATCGGCAGCGAGGTCCAGCTTATTGGGAGGATATTTTGGGAAAATGGCAGAGCAGGTCTACAAAGTCCCTAGAAACAGCTGACGATGCGTAGAGGGAGCTCAATGATTGTTCGTCTAGATGAGTTGCTCTCTAGCTATCAAAATCGCTGAAAATTTGTTACAATAGAAGCATGACGCGGATAAAAAAACTTTTTGTGTCCGACATGGACGGTACTTTTTTGAATGGCCAAGGCGGCTATGACCGCAAACGTTTGGTTGCTCTGCTAGATGATTTTGACCGCTTGGGCTATCTCTTTGCGGTGGCTAGTGGTCGCGGTTTATTAGCCTTGGATCAGCTTTTTGCAGGATTGACTGATCGTATCGCTATGATTGCTGAAAATGGGGCTTTCGTCCGTTATCAAGACCAGGTAATTTTTGAAGATACGATGCTTCCAGATGAGGTTGCAAGAGTTGTTGAAGCCCTTAGGCACAATCCCTACCTGACAGAGGACAAGTACTTGCTGTCTGGGCAACGCGGCTCTTATGCCACCCAACAAGCGGCTACTACTTACGTTGCTGATTTGGCGCATTACTATGAAAACCTGCAACAGGTTGATGATCTACTAGTTGTTGATGACAATATCTACAAGCTCACTGCTCAGTTTACCAAGAACACTCTGTTAGACGGGATTGCTACCTTTAATCAGCGAGAAACTGGTTTTGTGGCCGTGGCTGTCGGAGATGATTCGGTTGATATTATTCGGCAAGGGAGCAATAAAGCTCTTGGTCTTATGAAACTTTGTCAACAGTTAGGGCTAGATGTGAGTCAGGTGACTGCCTTTGGGGACAATGGGAATGATCTGGAACTAATGAGTCAAGTTGGACAGGCGATAGCGGTTGATAATGCCATTCCAGCCATTAAAGAACGGGCTAGTCAGGTGATTGGTCATCATGAGACAGGTGCTGTGTTGACCTACCTGGAACAAGCGGCCGCAGCCATTAAACTGCTGGCTTTGGATCTGGACGGCACCTTGTTCACCACAGACAAGCAGGTCAGTCCAGAAAACAAGGTCGCTCTGCAAATGGCCAAAGAAAAAGGCGTCAATATCGTCATCACGACAGGGCGTCCGCTCAAAGCTATCGGTAATCTGCTGGAAGAGCTGGGACTGCAAGGATGGGACCAGTACAGCATTACCTTTAATGGTGGTCTAGTGCAGCGAAATGATGGGACCGTTGTAGCTCATCACCCGATGAGCGTGGACGAGATTGCTCAGGTGCAGGCGGTGATGGCGCAACTGGCTCTGCCTGTTGATGTCATTAGTGATGGGACGGTTTATTCGATTCCCAGTCAAGGCAAGACATCGCTCTACCACACCGCCAATCCCATGTTGGACTTTATCCAGCTGGACAGCCTTGCCGATTTACCAAAAGACCAGGTCTACAATAAAATCGTCATTGTCTGTGAAGCTGACTACTTAGACCAGCGAATTGCCCAACTACCAGCCAGTCTGAGCCAGCAGTTTGAGGTCTTTAAGTCTCGGGAGATTATCCTAGAAGTCATGCCCAAAGGTGTCCATAAGGCGCAGGGCTTGGCAGACCTATGTCAGATGCTTGGTCTTGCCCCTCATCAGGTTATGACCATGGGTGATGAGGAAAATGACCTGACCATGTTAGCTTGGGCAGGCTGGGGTGTCGCTATGGGCAATGCGGTGCCTGCTGCCAAAGCTGCTGCTCGTCTGTCTGTGACCAGAACCAATGACCAGTCAGGTGTGGCAGAAGCTATTTACCGTTATATCGTGAAGGAGGAGATGACTGATGGGCTTGTTTGATCGCCTATTTGGGAAGAAAAAAGAAGAGCAGGTGCTTCAAGACCCTGTACAGGAGACAACAGCTGAGGATAGTCAGCTGCTCGATGAACCAAACGTTGATGTTTCCACTGTCAGCACTGCTGAGGAAAATACTGTAATGCCCCAGGCAGACCAGGTTGTATTGTCAGAGCAAGATGACTTGGCTAACGAGCGGATAGCTAGTTCTGATGCTGAGCGCGACACTCCTCAGGCCAGTCAACCCGCTCTAGCTCCCCTTGTTGAACCAACAGTGGCGCAGACTGAAAGACAGGATGCCACACCCCTCGAACAAGGCAGTCTGGAACGTCAGGCAGAAGCCTTACCTGTGGACATGGAACAGGAAATTGGATCAGCACCAGCATCTGTTGAGCCAGTCAGTGATTCCAAAACTGATGAGCTCACTGAGCAAATGACCCAGTCAAACTTGGTTGATGAGGTGGTTTTAAGTCAAGTAGACGATGAAACTGACAATCTGGCTGCACCAGCTGACCAGCTGACATCTCCTCTAACCGATGATGCTGCTTTGGCTGCTCAGTTGACCGAACACGGCCAGCATTTTTCAAGCGTGATGGCGAATTATTATGCTAAAAAAGCAGCCGTTAAGGCTGCGGCTGAGCGAGGGGAAGAGTTGGTTTTGGAGAGCATGCAGACGCGACAGGTTGTAGAGCCTGTTTCAGCGCCAGCCCAAGCAGTGCAGCACTCTGAAACCACCGAAGACAAGTACAACCGCACCCTCAAGAAAACCAGAACTGGTTTTGGCGCAAGGCTCAATGCTTTCCTAGCTAACTTCCGTACCGTGGACGAGGAATTTTTCGAGGACTTGGAAGAACTACTCATCATGTCTGACGTGGGTGTGACGGTCGCTACCAAGCTGACAGAGGAGCTCCGCTATGAAGCCAAACTCGAAAAGGCTAAAAAGTCAGACGATCTCCGCCGTGTCATCATCGAAAAACTCGTGGACATCTATGAAAAGGATGGTTTTGAGCAGGAAGCCATCAACTTCCAAAAGGGGCTGACAGTTATGCTCTTTGTTGGGGTCAATGGGGTCGGAAAAACCACCTCAATCGGCAAGCTCGCCCACCAATACAAGCGGGCCGGCAAGTCGGTCATGCTAGTCGCTGCGGACACCTTCCGTGCTGGTGCAGTTGCCCAGTTGGTCGAATGGGGGCGCCGTGTTGATGTACCTGTGGTGACTGGATCTGAGAAGGCGGACCCTGCCTCCGTCGTTTTTGACGGTATGGAAAAAGCTGTCGCTGAAGCCGTTGACATCCTTCTGATTGATACTGCGGGACGGCTCCAAAATAAGGACCACCTCATGGCTGAGCTGGAAAAAATCGGGCGCATCATCAAACGTGTCCTACCAGATGCCCCACATGAGACCCTTCTGGCGCTCGATGCCTCAACTGGGCAGAATGCTCTGGTGCAAGCCAAGGAATTTTCAAAAATCACACCACTGACAGGTTTAGTTTTGACCAAACTGGACGGTACTGCTAAGGGCGGGGTTGTTCTTGCTATTCGTGAGGAACTTGATATCCCTGTCAAATTCATCGGTTTTGGAGAAAAGATTGATGACATCGGTCAATTCCGCTCTGAAGATTTCATGTGCGGTTTGCTTGACGGTTTGGTGTAGATATTAACATCGTATGAAAAGAGGCTCTTTGTCAACTGTAGTGGGTTGACCCACTTAACACCGAGAGAGGACAGTTCTTGTCTTCTCTCGTTTTATGTTTATGGCAATGAAAATGCGAGTTTTGTCTTTTCAAAGTTTCTGAAACCAAAGGCGTTGCGCTTAATGACCTTGATGATGTTGTTGGTTGCTTCAATCTTGGCGTTAGAGTAGGGCAATTCCAAGGCATTGACAATCTTGTCCCTATCCTTCAAAAATGTTCTAAAAACTGTCTGAAAGACAGGATTAACGCTTGAAATCGTCTCCTCAATCAGCCCAAAAAACTGTTCAGCTTGCTTTTCTTGAAAATGAAACAGGAGCAGTTGATAAAGTTCGTAGTGTTCTTTTAGCTCTTGAGAATAGCCGAGCAGTTTAGTGACAACCTCCTGATTAGTCAAGTGCCTGCGAAAAACTGGACGATAAAAGCGTTTATCGCTGAGTTTACGACTGGCTTGTTGGAGTAAACTAGTCCAGTGGACTAGTTTAGCCCGAGCTTGAAAACGAGAGAGCGAGGGTTCCAGTAGCGTTTGAGTGCCTTGTACTCGTGAGAATTTCGATCAAACTGGTTCATTATCTGAACACGTAGCCTGTTCATTGCCCTGCTCATATGCTGGACAATGTGGAAACGATTGAGAACAATTTTAGCCATAGGAAATAGTTTCTTAGCGATGTCGTAATAAGGGCTAAACATGTCCATGGTGATGACCTTAACACGGTTCCTGACGTCTCTCGGATAGCGCAGAAAGTGGTTGCGAATGGTGGCTTGTGTTCGACCATCTAGAATAGCTAGGATTTTGAGCGAGTTAAAGTCTTGAGCGATGAAGCTCATTTTGCCTTTCCTGCTTCAACTAGTCGCTTTTGTATTTTCAAGCTCCTACCTCAAACAGTCCACTGGACTGTTTGAGTCCCAGCTCATGTTAGTTGGTAGCCAGTTCAAGTCTGTCTTGAACTGAAATTCCTTTAGTTTTCGGATGACCGTTGAGGTTGATACGGCTAGGCTTTCAGCGATGGCCGTCATGGCGACTTTCT
>NZ_JBGTZB010000052.1:0-7825 GCF_041807825.1 Streptococcus sp. E24BD
AATCAAAGGGAAACTAGGAGATGAAGCAGTAAAACCTCATCAAAAGGTATCTAAGACCCTTGTTGTTCGGGAAATTGAACGATTGAAGACAGAAAAACTCGCCTGCTTTCAGGACTACAAGGATAACCTGTTGACCAGAGAAGATTATATTGCCAAGAAAAAGGAAGTAGATAAATCTGTTCAGGCTTTGGAAGAGCAGTTGAAAGAAGCTAGCTATGTTCAGTTGCCAACTGATAAGAGGTTAAGCAAAGAAATTGTAGTTGCACACGTTGACAAAGTTGTGGTTGATTGTCTTGGCTTTTTTACAGTCATCTACAAATAGCTGAGGAGGAGACTTGTATCCTAGCAAGTCTCTTTCTTGATGGGATAGTTTGTGGTATAATGAGTGTGTAATCTAGCAAATAAATAGTGTCAGTTACTTGACATAAGAGGGCCACATTGAGGAAAAGGAGAGTCTTCATGCCTCGGTTGTCCGAGAAATCAAAGAAGAAACAGGGTTAACCATAGTTAATCCTAAATTGGTGGGGGTCAAGCATTTTCATACCCGAGATGACGGTACCCGTTATTTAGTCTTTCTTTACCGAACGACAGAGTTTACGGGAGAGATTCAATCTTCTGAAGAAGGGGAAGTGGTCTGGGTGAGTCATGACGACATTGCCTCAGGTAGGGTAGAATTGGCGGACTCTATGGATGATTTGTTGACCTTTTATTTCAATGATGCCCACTCAGAACTCTACTATGAACGAGATGCAGACGGGATCTTGCAGCGGATTTTCTTTTAACTAACAAAAAATTGGTAAGCCTTATTGCTAAATAGCAGAAGGCTTACCAATTTTTTTGATGCTTTGGTTATTGTTGGATGCTTATTGTTGTTTCCCTTGAAAATATTAGTCGTATTTGGCATCTATTTTTAGTGATCAAGGCTGGCGGTGTCCTGTTATGGGACACGAGTGCTGTCTAGTTTTTATGGGACTAGTTGGTTTTGTCATCGCACAAAAAAACACCGAATCGGTGCGCAAAATGTATACGGACAAAGCCTTATTTTAACGTGCTGTGCTGTTTCGAATAGCTCCACGGGTTCAGTATAACATGAGTTATAAAACTTGTCAAGTAATTTTTTAGAAAACCTACAGCTGTAAAACTAAGTAAAATCTTGTTCTTATTCTATCAAAAAATAGGCCAATCGGGTAGCTAAATGCTTGCTTATTTTTAAAATAAGAGTACAATATAGTTATAAATATTTTACTTAAGGGGTTATTTTATGAAGAAACCATATTCTATCGGACTTGACATCGGTACCAATAGCGTCGGATGGAGCTTGATCACGGATGATTATAAGGTACCTGCTAAGCGGCTGCCGGTTATGGGTAACACTGGTAAGACTCATATTAAGAAGAATCTGATGGGTGTCTTGTTATTTGATAAGGGGCAGGTTGCGGCAGATCGCCGTATGAAGCGGGTGTTTCGTCGTCGGCTAACCCGTCGTCGCAATCGTCTGCGTTACTTGCAGGAAATCTTTGCTGAGCCCATGCAGCAGGTGGATGAGACGTTCTTTCATCGGTTAGACGATGCTTTTCTGCGTGTTGAGGACAAGCAGTGGCATAAGCACCCCATTTTTGGAACTCTAAGAGAGGAGTTAGCTTACCATGAGACTTTTCCAACGATTTACCATTTGCGTAAACACTTGGCGGATAGTCCTGAAAAAGCAGATCTGCGGTTGGTTTATTTGGCGTTGGCACATATCATCAAATACCGCGGGCATTTTTTGCATGAGGGGAAATTGACCTCTGATTATACGGATGTTCAAGCCCTATTTGAGCAATTTTTGGAGGTGTTTGATGGGTTACGGGGGACAGAGCTAAGCCATCAACCTCTAATGGTCAAGGATATCTTGACTGCAAAACTCAGCAAGTCGAAAAAAGTGGAGCAGGTTCTGGCTTTGACACAAGGACTGGATAAAGAGGCGAAAGCAGCTCTCAAACAATTTCTGAACTTGACGGTCGGTTTGCAGGCTAATTTTACTTCGATTTTTAGCTTGCCTGAAGATGTGAAGCTGCAATTATCGAAGGATTCCTATGAGGATGATTTGCAAGGTTTGTTGACGCAGCTGGGAGATAGTCGCTATGAAGAGCTGTTTCAAGTGGTGAAACAACTGTCGGATGCTATCGTCTTGTCAGGGATTCTAACCACAAATGAGGCGACTCACGCCAAATTATCGGCGGTTATGGTCAAGCGTTATCAGGATCACAAGGACGATTTACAAAAGCTGAAAGACTGCTTGAAGGAAACGTCGCATGACCTTTACAGAGAAGTCTTTAGCTCAAAAAGCAAGACAGGCTATACCGCCTATATTGAACAGGGGTTATCTCAGGATGCGTTTTACAAATACCTGAAGGGTATTTTGAAAGGTGTTGGGGGGCGTGAGTACTTCCTAGAAAAAATTGAACAAGACAATTTCCTTCGCAAGCAACGAACCTTTGATAATGGCTCTATCCCACATCAGCTTCACTTGGAGGAATTGCGGGCTATTCTAAACCGTCAAGGGAAGCACTATCCGTTTCTTGAAGAAAACAAGGCAAAAATTGAGCAGATTTTGACCTTCCGGATTCCTTATTATGTGGGACCATTGGCGAATGGTCAGAGCCAGTTTGCTTGGTTATCACGGAAATCGGATGATAAGATTCGTCCTTGGAATTTTGATGAAATTGTTGATAAGGAAGCGTCAGCGACCGCCTTTATCGACAAGCTCACCAACCGAGACCCCTATTTGCCAAATGAAAAGGTTCTCCCCAAGCACAGTCTACTTTACCAGGAATTTACCGTCTACAACGAGCTGACCAAGATTCGTTACGAGGCAGAAGGTCAAAAGAAACCATGTTTCTTTGATGCCAACATGAAGCAGGAGATTGTCGACCATGTCTTCAAGGAGCACCGTAAGGTGACCCAGAAGGTCTTAATGGCCTATTTGGACAATGAATTTCCACAGTTTCGGATAACGGGGCTTATTGGCTTAGATAATGAAAAAGGCGCCTTTAATGCCTCCTTAAATACCTACCACGATTTGAAAAAGATATTGGGACGTGCCTTTTTGGATCAGCTGGATAACCAAGAGGTGTTAGAAGAGCTTGTCCATACCTTAACGGTTTTTGAAGACAAGGAGATGATTAAGCAACGGTTGTCTCAGCATTTTTCGGGGACTGTTCTGAAACAGCTGGTGCGTCGCCATTATACTGGCTGGGGACGCCTATCACGCAAACTCATTCATGGGCTGAAAGACGACCACAGTCGTAAGACTATTTTGGATTATTTGATTGATGACGGCTATAGCAATCGTAACTTTATGCAGTTAATCAATGATGATGGATTGAGTTTCAAAAAACAAATTGCGGACGCCCAAGAACAGCATGATAGCGAGGATATCAAGCAGGTCATTGCTGATTTGCCAGGTAGCCCAGCCATTAAAAAAGGGATTTGGCAGAGTATCAAGATCGTTGATGAGTTGGTGAAGGTCATGGGATATGCACCTGAACATATCATCATTGAAATGGCACGAGAAAACCAGACGACAGCCAGGGGACGAAAAAATGCTCAGGAACGGTTGAAACGTTTAGAAGAGGCTTTAGGAGGTTTGGGAAGTGCCATCCTTAAGGAAAAGAAGCCTGATTATATAGAGGGTGACGTTCAAAACCATCATTTGCAAAATGATGCCCTCTACCTTTACTATCTCCAAAATGGAAAGGATATGTATACAGGTGACGCACTAGATGTTAATAAATTACCGGATTACGATATCGACCATATTATTCCACGGAGCTTTATAAAGGACGATTCTCTGGATAATCGTGTTTTGACGACTTCTAAAGAAAACCGAAAAAAATTAGATAATGTACCGTCAATGGAAGTTGTTGCTAAGATGCGACCGTTTTGGGAGCAGCTGTACCGTTCTCGTCTTATCAGCAAGCGCAAATATGACAATTTGACAAAAGCTAGTCGTGGTGGGTTGACAGAGGAAGACAAGGCCCGTTTTATCAAGCGTCAGCTAGTGGAAACACGGCAAATCACTAAGCATGTTGCTCGCTTGCTGGATGAGCGTTTCAATCCAACAGTCCTTGATGGCAAACGTCAGCGAACCGTTCAGGTGTTGACATTAAAAGCCAGTCTTACCTCACAATTTAGAGAGCTATTTGGTCTTCACAAGGTGCGGGAGATCAACGACTATCACCATGCCCATGATGCCTATCTCAATGCAGTGATTGGTAAGGCCCTTTTGACCCGATATCCTCAACTGGCTCCAGAGTTTGTCTATGGGGAGTACCAAGTAAGAAAACGGTCAATAACTGATGCTAAAGCTACCGAAAAAACCTTTTTCTACTCCAACCTCATGAACATGTTCCAAGAAATCATTCGTTTGTCAAATGATGTTATCATCGAGCGACCGATGGTGGAAATCAATGAAGAAACTGGCGAAATTGCTTGGAATAAGAAGAAACATATGGCCACTGTTAAAAAGGTTTTATCCTATCCGCAGGTCAATATTGTTAAGAAGACAGAAATTCAGAGCGGTCGCTTCACGAAAGAAACGGTACTACCAAAAGGGGATTCAGACAAGCTGATTGCTCGAAAAACCAAGGAGGTGTACCTGGACCCTAAAAAATATGGGGGTGTGGATAGTCCAACGGTGGCCTATGCCGTTCTTGTGGTGGCTTCTGTTGAAAAAGGCAAGGCGAAAAAGCTGAAGCAGGTCAAGGACTTGGTTGGTGTGACCATCATGGAGCGCCAGCAGTTTGAAAAAGATCCGATAGCCTTTTTAGAAGCAAAAGGTTATCGCCAGATTCAAAATCATCACATGATTAAATTGCCAAAATATAGTCTGTTTGAATTTGAAAATGGTCGTCGACGCTTACTCGCTAGTTCTGGTGAATTGCAAAAAGGCAATCAGCTAGTTTTACCACATCATCTAGTAACTCTCTTGTACCATGCTCAGGGAGTAGACGGAAAAAATGCTGGCGATCATCTTACTTATTTGAAGGAGCATCGGGCTTTATTTGATGAATTGTTTGAAATGATTGTGGCGAATGCCCAACGGTTTGTGTCAAAACCAAAGGCTGTGGAGAGTTTAATAGAGCAATTTACCCAGAAAAAAGAGACGAGTGATCTCAAGGAACTGGCCAAATCGTTTGTTGATCTCTTGAAATTCACCGCGTACGGAGCACACGCTGAGTTGAAATTTCTAGGAAAGACTATTCCTCGTCAGCGTTATCTGACCGTGACAGAGTGTCTCTCTGCTACCTTGATCCACCAATCAGTGACAGGGCTTTATGAGACACGGATTGATTTATCTAAGCTGGGAGATGACTGATGGGCTGGCGGACAGTAGTGGTCAATACCCACTCAAAATTATCGTATAAGAACAACCATCTGATCTTCAAGGATGCCACTCGGACAGAGTTGATCCATCTGTCCGAGGTGGATATCCTCTTGCTGGAAACGACGGATATTGTCTTGTCTACCATGTTGGTGAAGCGGTTGGTTGATGAGAATATCTTGCTGATTTTTTGTGATGATAAGCGCCTCCCCATTGCTCAGCTTATGCCTTTTGCGGCTCGGCATGATTCGAGTTTGCAACTGTCTCGTCAGATTGGTTGGGCGGAGGACCTCAAAGCAAGGGCATGGACAGAAATCATTGCCCAGAAAATTCTCAATCAGGCCTCTTTTCTCGGCGACTGTCAGTTTTTTGAGAAGGCGCAAGCGGTCATGGAGCTTTATCATGGTTTGGAAATGTTTGATCCTAGCAACCGCGAAGGACATGCTGCTAGAACCTACTTTAACACCCTCTTTGGGAATGATTTTTCGCGGGAGCAGGATAACCCCATCAATGCAGGTTTGGACTATGGCTATAGCTTGCTTTTGAGTATGTTTGCGAGAGAGGTTGTGGTCTGCGGTTGCATGACACAGCTGGGGCTTAAACATGCCAATCAGTTTAATCACTTTAATTTTGCCAGTGATATCATGGAGCCTTTTCGCCCGATTATTGACCGAATCGTTTATGCCAATCGGCAGAAGTCCTTTATTGGCATTAAACGCGAACTCTTCAGTATTTTCTCAGCAACCTACTCTTATAGAGGGAAAGAGATGTACTTGACCAATATTGTGAGCGACTATACGAAGAGAGTTGTTAAGGCACTTAACAGTCAAGGAAAGGAGCTTCCCGAATTTAGGATATGAGCTATCGCTATATGAGAATGTTATTGATGTTTGATATGCCTGTTGAGACGGCAGATGAGCGCAAGGCTTATCGGAAATTTCGAAAATTTTTGCTGAGTGAAGGTTTCATTATGCACCAATTTTCGGTTTACAGTAAGCTTTTGCTCAACAATACCTCTAGCAATGCCATGTTGGCACGATTAAAGGAAAATAATCCCCAAAAGGGGCATATTACTTTATTGACGGTGACGGAAAAGCAGTTTGCGCGAATGGTCTATCTGCATGGAGAAAGGGATCAGTCGGTTGCCAATTCTGATGCCCGAGTTGTCTTTTTAGGAGAAGGATTTGATGAAGCTGAATCTACCTATTTTTGATGAGCCGATAGCCTTATCTGGCTTAACTGTTTTGACCGTTGAGTCGACGGCTGTCTTTGCCCGTCTTGCCCAGCTGTTTTATCAATACAACGAGACCTCAGAGCTTCGACTGTTTGATCAAAAAAGTAGGTCATTGAAGGAAGCAGAGGTGATGTTGGTGACAGATATTTTAGGATTTGATGTTAATGCCCCTAGTGTTTTAAAGCTTATTCATGCAGACCTTGAACAACAGCTTAACGATAAGCCAGAGGTCAAGTCAATGATTGATAAGCTATCATCTACCATCACTGAACTGATTGCTTATGAATGTCTCGAAAACGAACTGGACCTCGAGTATGATGAGATAACGCTATTGGAACTCATCAAAGCATTAGGAGTTCGGGTTGAAACATCGAGCGATACCATTTTCGAAAAATGCTTTGAAATTTTTCAAATTGTCAAGTATTTAGCTAAAAAGAGATTGCTGGTCTTGGTCAATAGTGGTGCCTACTTCAATCGTGAGGAATTGGTTCGACTGAAAGAATACATTGATCTAAATCAGATGACGGTGCTTTTTTTAGAGCCAAGGCGATTATATGATCTGCCTCAGTATGTCCTAGATGATGATTACTTCCTAATCACAGAAAATATGGTATAATAGTGTTTATAAAGGAGCCAGACGAAACTGAAGTCTAGCTGAGACGAGCAGTGCGATGACGAAATCTTAAAGGTAAAAAAGCCTACGAGGTTTTAGAGCTGTGCTGTTTCGAATGGTTCCAAAACTATTCCCCTCTTTTTTATTGGATTACTTTGGTTTTAGAGCTGTGCTGTTTCGAATGGTTCCAAAACATCACCTACTACCACGAACTCGCCGAGATGGTTTTAGAGCTGTGCTGTTTCGAATGGTTCCAAAACCCGAATACCACAAGGAGGACTCGTCTAAATGTTTTAGAGCTGTGCTGTTTCGAATGGTTCCAAAACGATATTACTTACAACCAAGGCTACCACGAAGTTTTAGAGCTGTGCTGTTTCGAATGGTTCCAAAACGAGGCAATTCTGCCGGAGGTCCTAGAACCAGTTTTAGAGCTGTGCTGTTTCGAATGGTTCCAAAACTCATTGAGCTAGTCAAGCGGAGCTATTTGTGTTTTAGAGCTGTGCTGTTTCGAATGGTTCCAAAACGAGGCAATTCTGCCGGAGGTCCTAGAACCAGTTTTAGAGCTGTGCTGTTTCGAATGGTTCCAAAACTTGGCACCAGAACTCATCAAAGG
>NZ_JBGTZB010000053.1:0-7811 GCF_041807825.1 Streptococcus sp. E24BD
CTAAAGCGCTACTGGAAATTGATACAACAAGACAGTCGAAAGCTCAGCGATAAACGCTTTTATCGCCCAACTTTTCGCAGGCACTTGACTAATCAGGAGGTTGTCACTAAACTGCTCGGCTATTCGCAAGAACTGAAAGAGCATTACGAGCTTTATCAACTGCTGCTGTTTCATTTCCAGGAGAAGCAAGCCGACCAGTTTTTTGGGCTGATTGAGGAGACGATTTCCAGCGTTAATCCTGTCTTTCAGACAGTTTTTAGAACCTTTTTGAAAGACAGTGACAAGATTGTCAATGCCTTGGAATTGCCCTACTCTAACGCCAAGATTGAAGCAACCAACAACATCATCAAGGTTATTAAGCGCAACGCCTTTGGTTTCAGAAACTTTGAAAAGACAAAACTCGCATTTTCATTGCCATAAACATAAAACGAGAGAAGACAAGAACTGTCCTCTCTCGGTGTTAAGTGGGTCAACCCACTACAGTTGACAAAGAGCCAAAAAACCTGCTCCAATTTTTGAGCAGGTTTCTTGCTTATTAACAAGGATAGCTTATTTTTCAAAGATGAAAATATTATCTGAGTAAAGCTTGAAAACGTTAAGGCAAAGGTAATGGCAAAGATATGCTACTGCAAATGGAATGACAAACCAGATGATAATCATCATCGCAATCTCTGTTGTCCCAAGCGAAGCCAGCGGTCGCTGGTGTCCCAATAACATTGAATAGAGGAACAGACAGAGCACTCACAGCAGCTGTCGCCAGAATAGGAAGCAGCATGATTGGATTGGCAGCCACATTTGGCATCATCATCTTAGTCGCGCCAAGCAAAATGGCAGCTGGAACTCCTGCTTTATTCTTACGCGCAGTTGCGAGAGCAAGGTAGGTTGACGTTGCAGCGACACCAATGGCTGCAGCTCCTGCTGACAGGCCTGTTAAAGCGATAGCCACTCCAATCCCAACGGTTGAAATTGGGGTCACAATAAGAACCGCAAAGGACATCGCAATCAGTACGCTCATCAGAACAGGTTGGAGGACGGTAAAGCTATTGATTGCTTGACCAATCAGTGTGGTCACCTGAGAGACGTAAGGCAACATCAACCAGCCCGGATAGCCAACACCAATTCCAACAATTATAGGAAGTAAAACAATAGTCAAAGAGCCTAGACGATTGCCAACCCATTTTGCCAAAAGAATCGCTAGGGTTGCTGTAATCATCATATTGATAATGTCACCTAATCCGCGTAGCTGAAACAACCCAACTGCTTCTAAGGCTTTGCCTGATTCCTGAACGGTATCAAAGAAGCGCCACGTCCAAGCACCAGAACCTATATAAGCTGCACTGCCACCTGCTGCATGCTGGTCAATTTAAAATTCTCAGCAATAAGAAACCCTGCCATAATCGGAAGAACATACTGGAAGATCACCAAAATACGGCTAAGGTCTATCAGCCATTCTGCTGCAGGTAAATATTTAATCAGGTTCGCCAGAATGGCATTTGGCAAGAGACTGACGATGATGGCGGTTGCTGTGCCTGAGAGAATTTTCGCAACAAAGGATTTGAATGTCTCTGTCTGCATTGCAGTTGATTGTTGTGTTGTCATAAAAACTCCTTAAATCATGTTGTTCGAAATATTTTTTTATTTGAAATATTCTGACTTATTTAACTAAAATCTTGATTGACAACCGCAAAGGTTGCCAATCTGATCTAGTATTCAACCGTCTGAATCCAACCGTCTGGGGCTGGTATGTCTCCATAGTGGATACCCGTCAGTTCGTCGTAAAGACGTTTTATCATTGGACCAACTTCTGTTTCTGAGTGAAACACTTGTTTCTTATCACCGATGGTAATCGAACCAATTGGTGTGATGACCGCAGCAGTTCCACACGCCCCTGCCTCGACAAAATCAGCCAACTTGTCAATATAGACATCGCCTTCAACAGCCTTTAACCCCAGTCGCTCTTCAGCTAAAGTCATCAAGGAATATTTGGTAATACTTGGCAGGATAGAGTCCGATTTTGGCGTCATAAATGTCCCATCAGCGGTAATCCCAAAGAAATTAGCCGCTCCGACTTCTTCGATTTTTGTTTTCGTTGCCGGATCCAGATAAATGGCATCAGTGTAACCTTGTTGTTTAGCCAATTTTCCAGGATAGAGGCTGGCCGCGTAATTTCCAGCAACCTTGGCCGCACCTGTACCTCTGGGAGCTGCGCGGTCATAGTCACTAACCAAGAAGTGAGCTGGAGCTAAACCAACTTTGAAATAGGCTCCAACTGGTGTCACAAAAATAGAAAATAGGTACTCTGCCGCAGGTGCTACCCCCACAGTGTCTCCAATTCCCATTAAAAATGGACGAATATAGAGTGAAGCTCCTGTACCATAAGGTGGTACCCATTCAGCATTGGCCTTGACAACTTCATGAACAGCACGAATAAAGTCTTCTTCTGGGTAAGGCTCCATGAGTAAGCGTTCTGCAGAACGTTTCATGCGCTTAGCATTTTCATCGGGACGAAACAGCTGAATCTTGCCATCTTTCGTACGATAGGCTTTCAACCCTTCGAAACAAGTCTGACCGTAGTGAAACACGTTAGATGCCTCACTGATTGTTATCTGCTTGTCCGTTTCAATAGCACCCTCGCTCCACTTGCCGTCTTTATAATAAGCTCTAAATTTTTTACCCGTATCAATATAGCCAAACCCTAAAGTTGACCAATCTATCGTCTCTACAGTCATGACATCTCTCCTTTCGGGATAAGTTTTTACTATCATACCTAATTTTTTGAGGTTTGTCTAGCGTTTTTTCTGAAAATTTTAATTTTTTCTGAAAAATTTTCAAAAAAAAACAGCCTAAAACAGGCTGAAGTCAATGTGATTTGGCCACAAGATTAAGTAAACTGGTCACCAAAAACATACCGATAAAAATCATGGTAATCGTTGCGCTAGCAGGTGTCTCCCACCAATAGGACATGAAAATGCCTGACACCATGCCGACAAAGCCAATACCGATGCCGTAGATAATCACTGAACGAAAAGATTTACCCAAACGCATCGCAATTGAAGCCGGTAAAACCATGATGGTTGAAACCAAAAGCGCTCCTGCTGCTGGAATCATCAAAGCAATGGCTACTCCCGTCAAAATATTAAAGGCAATAGACATCAAGCGAACTGGCAATCCGTCAACAAAGGCCGTATCTTCATCAAAGGTCAGTAAGTACATGGGACGAATAAAGAGAAAGGTCAAGATCAGAACAGCCAGCGCAATCACAAACAAAGCAATGACTTGCTCTTGACTGATGGTAATAATTGACCCAAACAGGTACTGATCCAAACTAACTGCCGAAGTCCCTTGAGCCTTACTCATGATCATCAAGGACAGCGCCAAGCCTAAGGACATTAAAATAGCTGTCGAAATTTCCATATAGTGCTTGTAGACAGTTCTGAGGTATTCTAATACAATAGCAGCTAAAGTTACCACTACAATCGTTGTCCAGGTTGGATTGATACCAAGCAATACCCCGACGGCAACACCTGCCAAGGAAACGTGGCTCAGGGTATCGCTCATCAAACTTTGCCGTCTGAGAATAAGAAAAATTCCCAAAATCGGTGCAAAAACGCTAATGGCAACAACTGCTAGCAGGGCGCGTTGCATAAAGTCATAAGCCAAAACATCAGTGAACATGACCGCCCTCCTTGTTATCATGGATATTAAAACACCGCCATGGTAGGTCTTGGTTGCGCACGAGATGAATGTTCCTGTCGGCGTAGCCCTTGACTTCGTCTGGGTCATGAGTGATCATCAGCACTGCTTTTCCATGTTCCTTGGCATTATGGTGCATGAGGTCATAAAAAGTCTGAGTCGTCCCTGCATCCATCCCTGTGGTTGGTTCATCAAGGACAAAAACATCAGGGTCAGAGGCAAAGAGACGTGCAATAACAGCTCGCTGCTTTTGCCCACCGCTCAAGCTACCGATACGCTTGTCTCGATTCTCCCACATGCCGACAGATTCTAAACTTACCCTAATATGTTCCTCGTCATGGTCTGTCAATCGTGAAAACCAGCCTCGACGCGGGTAACGACCAGAGGTGACAAACTCATAGACCGTGCTGGGAAACCCTGCATTAAAGCTGGCAATTTGCTGTGGTAAATAGCCGATACGGAGTTTTTGACCTGTAACGTTTGTTTTGGCAAGCGTCACCTGACCTGATCTTGGCGTTAAAATGCCCAAAGTCGCCTTAATCAGGGTTGATTTTGCAGCACCATTTTCACCTGTTAGGGTAACAAATTCACCGCTATCCAAGTGGTAAGCCACTTCTTGTAAAACAGGTTCGGCATCATACTGAAAAGCTAGATTTTCAACGGTGATATACCTCATTGACCACCGTCCAATCCTTTAGATAATCCCTCCAAGAATCGCTCGATAACGCCCTGTTCATCTGCTGAAAAAGCCGACAATACCTCATCATACACCTGAACAGTATGGTCATGGTGGTGCTCATGTTCTACCGCAATAGGCGTCGCCAAATCAGTTAGTTCAAAGTAAGTCACACGGCCATCTGTCTGGTCTTTGATTGACTCTAGCATGCCCGCAGCAATCAGAGCCTTGACGGCCTTGGTCACCGCTGCTTGACTGACGCTAAGCTCTCTGGCTAGGTCAGAATTCGTTAGCCGTTCCTTTGCCAATAACATCAGGATATGTTCCTGTGTATTGGTCAATCTGACGTCACTTTGGCAGGACCCAATCAACAATTCATGCTGATTTTCTGCTGTCAATAAAACCTTGTAAATCAACTGGTCTAAACGCTGGGCTAGTCTTGTCATAAACCACCTCTTTCTTTCACTTTACTGGTTAATTTTAACACAATTCAAGAGTGGAGGCAAGTTTTTGGTTACTGGCTAGAGATAGTTCAGTAAACATTAAAAGAGGCTAGCGCCTCTTTACCAGATGAAAAAACTAGCTCAACGTCCTTACCTTGTAGACCTCTTTACAAAAGCCTTTCATAGCGTTGTAAACTCGGTCCGCTCGCTTAGCGGTCGGACATAGGGCAAAAACTGTCGGTCCAGAGCCTGACATCAAGGCGATGTCTGATCCAGCAGCTAACATGCGGTCTTTTATGGTTTGGATAAAGGGACACTTCATGATGGTAATGTCTTCCAGCGAATTACCCATACAAGACAGCATGGCGTCATAATCGCTCGTCAGCATAGCTTTTTTTAACCCTGCGATATCTACCCGTGTGATGTTATCAACGTCAATCTCTTTGAAAATCTTCCGTGTAGAGACCCCAAAGTCAGGTTTGACCAGGACTACCCAAGAGGACAGGCTGGCAGATAAGGGTTCAACCACATCTCCCTTACCTGCGATGTAAGCGCAGCCTGCTTCTAAGCAATATGGCACATCACTACCAATAGCAAACCCCAGCTCAATTAACTCTTGTTTACTAAGGTTTAATTGCCAGAGCTTATCAAGAGCGCGTAAGGTAGCTGCGGCATCGCTTGAGCCGCCACCTAGACCTGCACAGATTGGGATTCGCTTTTCTAAGTCAATAGTAACGCCTTGTTTAATACCGTAGCGGGCTCTGATGAGCTCTGAAGCCTTTACCACATCGTTTTTGGCATTGTGGGGCATGCGGTGGCTGTTTGATGTCATGACAACCTGATCATCTGATCGTTCTGTGACGGTCACATAGTCATTGAGGTCAACACTGAGCATAATCATCTCCAGTTCATGATAACCGTCATCACATTTGCCGCAAATATCTAAGCCTAAATTTATCTTAGCTGGTGCTTTTTCAATGATTGTCATGGGTTTCTCTTTTCACCATCTCCTGTTTATGTTGCACGCAGAAACCTGAAACGCTAATCAGGTTATTTAGACGTGTCAATGTTCTTCAAACCGCCAAATCAAGAGCGACAAGCGACCATTTTCAAACTGGCCTTCCGCTCGGTCGATAGCCTTGCCTAAAAAGGTATAATCATGCTCATGATTATGACAATTGCTTCCTAGCAAGGCATTGTAATACTCATCAACTTCCAATTGACGTTCCGTATTGAGGTCTGAAACCAATTTCTTAAAACTCACAGGCTCGACTGTGGTCTCTGCTTCAAGGTGGAGCCTAAACACACCTTCTGTAAAACTAAATTCCATCTTGAAATCATTGAGGTCATTATCTAAAAAGTAACTGACAATTTCTTTCATGATTCGTGTGCATTTATTTTTTTCCGTTAACATGTCCTTTATCCTTTAGCCAGAGTGTTTTATGGTCTTGCAGGGTATCAATCAAAGGCGCTAATACCGCAGCGACAAAACCTGTTGAAAATCCATTATTGTATAAACTCAGCCCTTGATGCAAAGCCAAGACCGTTGATGATAAATTGTAGTGAAGAAAACCAGCGACCAGCCCGTAGAACCAGCCATAAAATCCAGCAATCGGACTTAATCCTGTGCTAAAAAGAAACGGGAGGGCAAAGCGTATCTCGTTTAAGGGCTGGTTGAGCAAGACACTGGCCAAAACGACCCCTAAGCCAACAGGAAGAGCGTTTAGAGGGTGTTTCCCAAAGGCACTGAACCCCAATATCGTCAAAAGTCCACCTAAAATAGGACCATTGAGCCGGACACCGAAAACTAACAGACAACCTAAAAATAAGCTACTGGTCAAGCACATGTTAAGCAGTGTCGGGTAAAGTCCAAACTTTGTCACAAAATCATCTGGAACCCGCCCTGTACTTTTTATCAGAGCAGAATAGCCTGCAGCAGCTTTTAACAAATGGCGAAGCAAAAACATCAGTAAAAACCCAATAATCAATAGCCAATAACCTAGTATGTAGGTATGGTAACCATCGCTGATTAACACACGTGTTTCGACTGGTAGCTGAAAATAAGGAAATAGCAAGACCAAAAACATGGTCATCAACCCTGTTGTAAAACCGTAGTTATATAAGGTCAACCCATGGTGAAATTTCAAAAACTCCTCCGCCAATGCAGGTGCCATAAAACCAAGTATCAGACCAACAGCCAAGGCAATACAAGCAGACCCAAAAGAGAGACCGTTTTGAAAGGCTAAGTAAGAGACGACGGGTGCCATCGATGTTGCAAACAAACTAACGGTCGTATAGAGTTTAAAGGATTGTTTGGTAAATTTAGCATACAGCACCATTCCGCCAATCAGGGGAAGAACATTCAGTAGGTTGGTGCCAAAAAAAGCATGTCCTGCAAAAATGCCAACAGCACCAATCTGCAAACCATTGACATTGGAACGTTCATTACGGCTCATCAGATAATGCGCTAGGAAAAAATGCCCTGCGACATTGGCAAAAGTAGCCGAAAGTCCACCGACCGCAAAAAAATCAGTCATGAGTTGCGTTGGATTAGTTAAAATAGCCAATAATCCCTGCCACAGTTGACCGCTATCAGGCATGAGAAGAGCGTAAGCGAAGGTTAGAATTCCTAAGACGAGTATCGCACGCTTACGCTCAATGTGTTGCTTTTTTACTGTCATAACCTCTCCTTTAATCACTTTTCTTTATTTTATCATAAAATAATCAGCTTGAAAACGATTGACAACTCTGAACCTTATGACGAGAATATCCCACAACAACGCAACTACTCATCGAACGTCCACTGATCGAACAATAACAGGAAAGAGCGGGTTGGTCAACTCCTAAAAAGCAATGCTGACTCCCGCTCTTTTCAGGCTCTATAAGACTGTAGTGGGTAAATCCACCATGGAGATTATAGAGCCTTTTGAGTGTAGAAAAAAAGTTCCATATGACCTACAATGAAAAGTGCTTAAACAACTCATTAGAAAGACACATAT
>NZ_JBGTZB010000054.1:0-7691 GCF_041807825.1 Streptococcus sp. E24BD
TTAGTGTAGAACACTTTATAAATTCTGTCTAGTTTAGTGTAACCGATTCAAACGAATCAAAACAAAATTAAAAGGACTTAGTCCTGTGCAATACAGAATTAAATCCTTTCAATAATATTTCTTGTCCAACTTTTGGGGGTCAGTACACTTGCAATTAAATCTTTTTCACGAATTCACTTTTGAGCTTCATGGCACCAAAGCCATCAATTTTACAATCAATGTTGTGGTCTCCCTCAACCAGACGGATATTTTTCACACGAGTCCCCTGTTTGAGGTCTTTCGGTGCACCTTTGACCTTCAAGTCCTTAATAACCGTTACCGTATCACCGTCCGCTAGACGAGTGCCGTTACTGTCTAACACAATCAAGCCAACTTCTTCAGCTGCTGAATCGGTCGGTGACCACTCATAAGCACACTCTGGACAGACCAAGAGCGCCCCATCCTCATAAACATACTCCGATTGACATTCTGGGCAGTTTGGTAGTGCCATCACTTCTCCTTTACTTCTATTTAGTCATCTTCATTTTACTGAAAATAACAGAGCTTGACAAGGAGAAAAAGGTAACCAGTAAAAAACATGAGGAAAATCACCTGAATCCTAGACGGCAATGCTTGACCATAACATGGCGACAGCACTAGCTAATCCGATACAAAAAGGACGGCGTTTCAATTGTCCGCTTTGAGTGACCGATTGAAACCCTGCCCTTTTGTTTACTCTACTTAACTTTTTCTTCTTTATAGTCACACTTATCGGCGCTACAAACGACCTGACGTCCGCCACCGCGAACAGCTTTCTCAACGAGGAAATCCCCAGATTTTGGACAGTTACGCCCGACTGGCTTATCCCAAGCAGTGAAATCGCAAGCTGGATAGCGGTCACAGCCGTAGAATATCCGATTTTTCTTGGTCTTGCGCTCGATGATTTGTCCTTGGTGACAGGTTGGGCAGGTCACACCGATTTCTTTTGTGATGGCTTTGGTGTGGCGGCAGTCTGGAAAATTACTGCAAGCGTAGAATTTGCCAAAGCGTCCCAACTTGATGACCATATCGTGACCACAGACCTCACAAGCAAAACCTGCTGGCTCATCTTTGATTTGGATTTTTTCCATTTCTGCTTCAGCTTTCGCTAGTTCACGCTTGAACGGCTGATAAAAACTGTCGATGATTTTTTGCCAGTTTTCTTGTCCAACTTCGACATCATCCAGCTTATTCTCCATCTCAGCGGTGAAGGCTACATTGACAATATCTGGGAAGAACTCAACAATCAGGTTGTTGACAATCTCGCCCAACTCCGTCGGTTCAAACCGCTTGGCAGTTAACTTGACATAATAGCGCTTCTGAATGGTCTCAAGAGTCGGTGCATAAGTCGACGGACGACCAACCCCATTTTCCTCAAGGGTCTTAATCAAAGTCGCTTCTGAATAGCGAGCTGGCGGTTGAGTGAAGTGCTGCTCAGGGGTCAAGTTCTCCTTTTTAACCATATCACCCTCAGTCATCTCAGGCAACATTTTATTCTTGTCCGAGTCGTTATAAACGGCCAGGTAACCGTCAAACTTGATCTGGCTACCATTAGCAGTAAAGAGTACACCATTTTGGGTCAGGTTAACCTTGACAGTATCAAAAACAGCAGCAGTCATCTGGCTAGCCACAAAACGGTTCCAGATAAGGGTGTAGAGCTTAAGCTGATCCTTGTCCAGGTATTTGGCAATGCTCTCTGGCGTATGGTTGACGTTAGACGGACGAATAGCTTCGTGGGCATCTTGAGCACCGCTGGCATTTTTGACCTTGTTGCCGTGCTTAGAGTATCGGCTACCGAATCGCTGACTGATGAAGTTATCGGCATCTGCCTGAGCTACTGGGCTGATACGGGTCGAGTCTGTACGCATATAGGTAATCAAACCTTGGTGCCCAGAAGGTCCTAGGCTTAGTCCTTCATAGAGTTGTTGGGCAACCATCATGGTTTTGCGGGTACGGAAATTGATTTTATTGGCTGCATCCTGTTGAAGAGATGAGGTGGTGTAGGGCAGTGGCGCATTGCGACGGCGCTCTTTCTTTTCCACCTGCTCTACCAAGAAATCCGCCGAACTCAACCGTGCAAGAACAGCTTTAACATCATCGTTGTTAACCAACTTGAGCTTCTTGCCATCAATCCCATAGAAACTAGCTTGAAACTTCTTGGTGCCTTTTTTGAAGAGCCCATCAATAGTCCAGTATTCTTCTGGTTTAAAGGCCTTTATCTCGTTCTCACGGTCAATAATCAGCTTGAGGGCGACCGATTGCACCCGACCTGCTGACAAGCCTTTTTTGACCTTTTTCCAGAGGATAGGTGAAATGGAATAACCCACGATACGGTCAAGGACACGACGAGCCTGCTGGGCGTCCACCAAATCCATATCGATTGGACGTGGTTCGACAAAGGCATTTTTGACTGCATCCTTGGTGATTTCATTGAACACAACACGATTCTTGTCGGTGATGTCTAAGCCCAAGATATGCGCCAGATGCCAGGAAATGGCCTCTCCCTCCCTATCCGGGTCACTGGCGAGATAGACTTGCTTGGCATTCTTGGCCTCTTTTTTCAGGCTATTAATCAGCGGTCCCTTTCCTCGGATATTGATATATTCTGGCTGGTAGTTATTATCAAAGTCAATGGACATGCTAGATTTTTTCAAATCACGAATATGCCCGACAGAGGCGACCACCTTGTAATTGCGACCAAGGTACTTCTCGATAGTTTTGGCCTTGGCAGGTGACTCCACGATAACCAGATTTTTTTTAGGACTTGTTTTTTTACTTGCCGTTTTGGTTGCCATAGCTCTCTTTCTTTCATTTCAAATCTATAGCATGATAAACCATTTTTTCCAAGCTGTCAATAAAAAAATGTTTCTATAGGAAAACGACTTGTTAAAATTGATACTCCGATAGGATGTCAAGTCCTGTCGTGGTGCACTTTGCGCCTTCTTTGATCAAATGAAGACAGCCGTCTGACTGACCATCTAAAATGTTACCTGGAATGGCAAAGACATCTCGTCCTTCTTCTAAGGCACGCTCACAGGTAATCAGACTACCTGAACGCATTTTTGCCTCGGCAACGAGGACGCCTTGTGATAGCCCTGCAATAATGCGATTACGCTCTGGGAAATGAAACTTGAGCGGCTGCTCTCCAGGCAGATATTCTGATAAGAGCAAATGGTTCTTAGCGATGTAGTCTTGGAGCTGACGGTTTTCTTTAGGATAGTAGACATCAAGTCCACAACCGATGACGGCTATGGTTGCTCCGCCATTTTTCAAAGCCGCCACATGAGCCGCCGTATCAATTCCTCGAGCTAGGCCGCTGACGATGACAAAATGGTTGCCCAGCTCTGCCATGATTTTTTTGATGGAGTTGGTGCCGACCTCACTGGTCTTACGAGAGCCGACCACCGCCAGTTTAGGTTTGGTCAAGAGGTCAAGATTTCCCTGATAGAAGAGGAGGACAGGTGGGTTATAGATTGTTTTGAGCTCAAGGGGATAAGCCGTATCAAAGATAGAAAGGCTCTTAAAGCGGTTGAACTCCTCCCGCAAGGTCTTGCTGTCTAGCCGCTTATAGTTTTCCATAAAAATAGTCGGTTGCTTGCGCTGAGAGACCACAGCCATATCCCGTAAGGACAGGGACTTGCCGTATTTGGCTTGGTAGTCCAAAATATTGAGGACTTGACGATTGGTCAGGCCAGCTTTTTTCAGCTTAAAAAGGTCAAAATTATTCATCAGTTATCCTTTCAAGTGTTCTACTGGATTATTCGTGGAACAGCTTGAAAAATCTTGACAAAAATAGGAGAAATCTTGTATAGTTAAGTCAGAAAAGGAGATATCATGACAACTTCACCTCAACCATCACCGACAGGGCTCTACTCCACTGAGAAATGGGCCTACAGCGGCCTGGTACAATTTGCTGCTCAGGACAAGCCTGAGCTGGCAGACCTACTGAGAGAACAAGGAGCTATTTATAAGACCTACTATTATTCAGCGACAGACCCCTACGCCTTCAACTCCACAGAGGAAATCGACCATTATCTGGCAGAAACTGCCGCAGAGTTCCTCGCTGCTATGGAAAAAGGAGAGGCTGAACGCTATATCCAGCAACGCACTGAGCAGCAACGCCAAGCTGAAGAGTCTGGACGTCAAATCGCCGAGCAATTTAGCCACTTATCAAAATAACTAAAAAACGACTGACAAGGTTACTCACTCTTTCAGTCGTTTTTTGCTTAGGTCAACCGCTTAATCACTCGTGCGGGATTACCAGCTAAGACGATATTGTCTTCATCAAAGGATTTGGTAACCACCGAGCCTGCACCGATGACCACACGATTGCCCAAGGTGACACCTGCTAAAATTGTTGCGCCGCCTCCAATCCAGACCTTATCACCAATAGTAATGGGCTTGCCATATTCGACACCAGTCACCCGCTCATCAGCATCCAGCGGATGCAAGGGCGTTAAGAATTGAACATTGGGACCAATCATGGCATCATCTCCGATGGTAATGGGGCAAACATCCAAAAACGTGCAGTTAAAATTGGCAAAAAAATTCTCGCCCAGAAAAATATTTTTCCCGTAATCGCAGGAAAATCCTGTTTCAATCAGACAGTTCTCGCCTGTTTTTCCTAGCCAAGTCTTGAGCAAGTCCGTTCGTTTGGTCACATCCAATTCCTGATTAAAGGCCTGCATGTGTTGCCGCGCTTCTTGTCTCAGCGCCAGCAAGTCTGGGTCGATGGCATCGTAGTGGTGACCAGCCGACATCTGTTCAAAAATCGTCATATTTCAGTTATCCTTTTGGTTATCAGTAATATGTCTTCTCAATATGCAGTGATAAGCAAGTCGGACGCTGCTCAAACATGCCAAAACTGAAAACTTTAGTCAAGATAAAACAAGCTCCCAGAAAGACCAGTCAAGCTAATATTATCAATCCTTACCACCTACCATGCTCTTAATCGGTTCAAATGATTTACGGTGAATAGGGGTTATTCCTAGCGCCTTCAAGCCCTGCAAGTGCTTGGCCGTCCCGTAGCCTGCATTTTGGGCAAAATCATAGCCTGGGTAGAGCTGGTCATAGTCAGCCATCAGGCGGTCACGTGCGACCTTGGCCACGATCGAGGCGGCAGCGATGGACATGCTCTTCGCATCTCCCTTGATGAGGCTGGTCTGTGGAAGCTCCGTCTCCAGCTTCATGGCATCAATCAGCAGGTGGTCGGGCTGCGGTGATAGCTGACTGATGGCATCCTGCATGGCGATTTTGGTCGCTTCATAGATGTTAACACGGTCGATGACCTCTGGTAACTGGACACTGATGCCTACTGCTACTGCTTCTGCCATGACAGCGTCGTACACCGCTTCATGCTTTTTCTTGGGGATTTTCTTGCTATCATTGAGGCCTGTGATTTTACAGCCGACAGGCAGGATAACCGCTGCCGCAACAACAGGACCAGCTAAGGGGCCTCGTCCGACTTCGTCAACACCTGCAATTAGCCGAAAGCCTTTCTCGTAGAACTTTTTTTCGTACCATAGCAGAGCTTCAAGACGGTCGTCTTCTGCCGCTAGCTGCTCTAGCTCTTTTTGGCGTTTTTTGACCGCCGTCTGCACGCCTGCTCTTCCATCTGCCAAAAGCTCCTCAAAGAGGGGGGCAGATAAACTGGTAACAGCTGCCAGCTGGGCTTTAATCGCTTGAATAGTTGCCAATCTCGTCCACCTTATCTAGGGTATAGGTACCCAGCTTGCCGTCCCGCACCTCCTTGACAAAGAGGGTGTAAAAACGGTCGTAGTCGTCCTTAAAGCCCAGCTTTCGAGTCAACGCCACAATCAGCTCAGGCGTCTCCTGCTCCCAATCCATCCCCTTAAACCGCTCCTTGAGGCGGTCAGGATAGTGAGCCTTGAAATAATCCAAACCAAAAATCGTGATATCATCCATGGGCAGGAGATTGTCCTTAATAGCACCTGTCAGAGCCAGTTTTAATCCGACCATCTGGTCTTCAAACTTGGGCCAGAGAATCCCCGGTGTGTCCAGAATTTCCAAATCCTTATTGGTCTTGAGCCACTGCTGCCCTTTGGTAACCCCTGGTTTATTGCCGACAACAGCGATTTTCTTGCCCGCCAGACGGTTCATCAAAGTAGACTTACCAGCATTTGGAATGCCGATAATCATGGTCCGCAGGGTCTCTTTTTGAATACCACGCTCCCTCAGGCGAACCAGCTTATCAGCCATGAGGGCTTTCGCAGCCTCGGCGACCTGCTTGACCGTCACCTGCTCTTTAGAGTTGAGAGCAAGAGTCTTGATGCCCTGCGCTTCATAGTAAGCCCGCCATTGCTTGGTCAGCTCCTTATCTGCCAAGTCTGCCTTGTTCAAAATCAGGAGCTTGGGCTTATCACCGACAATTTTAGTCAGCATGGGATTTTGGCTGGACAGGGGCAATCTAGCATCGACCAAGATGGTCACAAAATCCACAAATTTGATATTTTCCTGCACCTGTCTCCTGGCCTTTGACATGTGACCTGGAAACCATTGAATAGTAGCCATGTGTGTAAAATCCTTTCGTATCAAGGGTTTTCAGCCCTTAGTTTTTTAATAATCATGCGAGTCACCAAAAAGTCACCAAGTGTTGGACACTAATCCCAGACCAAACGGTATGATTGCATTTTATTATGTTTATTTTTAATTCCGATAATATCAAATGAATGGTATATATTTGATAGATCTTGTCGGACTTTCGGCAAAATATTTGATGCAATATGCTTTGGAGCATAGGTCGGTGAAAGACCTATAACTTCTCTGAACTCATCTATTCCAAGCTCTATTTCTCCTTCAGAGAGATGCGCATCAACTATTTCTTGTAATAAATGGAGAATATTTACAAGACCACTTTATTACTGGTCTAAATTCAAACCCATTTTCTTGAGCAAACTTATTTAGAGTTTCCAGAGCTTGTTCTTGAGCAGATGGTAGTTTATGGGTATAACCCATTGTAGTTTCAAAATTAGCATGCCCTACTCGCTCCATGACTTCTCTAATAGTTACACCTGAATCACCTGACTGCAGGTAAGTAATATGCATATGTCTAAAAGAATGTGGTGTAATATGTTTTTTCCACTTGAAACCATATCTTTCTTCACAGGTTTCTACTAATTCTTTTTCAACTCTCGCTAATACTTCTCTAAATGAGTGCGAAGTAATCGGTGAGCCATATTCTGTTTTAAAAATACTTGGTGATGTTTTAAAACTTGGGCATGGATTAGCTTCAGCATAGCAATCAAATTTTTTACTGCGTTCTATCGCTCTCAAAATAGCTTCACATGCTACTTTAGGTAGAACAACTTGTCGTTCAGAGTTAATGGTCTTGGTACTATCAAAGTAATAATCTTCAACTCGCAAATCATGATATTGAAGTGATTTATCAATTGTCAATACACCAGTTTCCATATTAAAATCTTCCTCTGTGAACGCAGCTTCTCCAATCCGTACTCCAGAAAATAAAAGCACAATAGCTAAATCGTAGTAGCTTGGGTTACGACGTCTTCTCAACGTATCAAAGAAAGCATGAAAAGGCACCCCTTTTCTGTACAATTTTTATAAAGTGTTTTTGTTAAGCGATAACTCGCTTAACCATAGGTGTTTGGTAATCGAGACTACCGTGAATGCGATGATGGTTCCACCAGTGGACA
>NZ_JBGTZB010000055.1:0-7478 GCF_041807825.1 Streptococcus sp. E24BD
CAACAATTTGTTGCTTAAAGTCATCACTAAATTGACGACGGATTTTTCTAGACATAGAGTTCTCCTGTTTTCTTTAGTGTAGAACACTTTATAAATTCTGTCTAGTTTAGTGTAACCGATTCAAAAATTTATAGATTAGTATATGTTATTCACTATCCTTATAGAAGAACTTTCTATAAAGACGAGAAAGTAGTAAAATAAGCACGAAAGAAATACCAATGATAGTAAGTAGCAATCTTCCAAAACTTAGTTCAGTTCCAATGATATAGACATGGACTAGTGGAGCTATCCCAATACATGATAATATCACGAAACTAAATAAACTTATTTCTCCGAGGCCTGCAAAAAAATGCTTCATCTTAACTATCCAAGTTTTCATCTTTCATTGTTTTTAATTTTTTTATGTTTTTATAGGAAACAACTCCTAAAAATACAAAACTTAATAAGCCCAAGGAAACAATTACTTTTTCCATAATGTTAACATTCCTTAATATCTGTTATGCCAGAATATACCCATCATAGCCGTAACTTCCAGCCCATCTGTCTGCATAATCAGCTGCTGCTGCAATCCAAGAGCCTACACTGCCACCGTATACCAAAAATAGTGCATCAACGATCCCTCCAACTATGGCAGTTGCAAAACCAACTCTAGCTTGTCTTAGAGCCTTATCAATATTGGTACGGATATAGACCCTACCTTGTTTAGCTAACGTTCCAACGGCCCTCATCCCATGATAAGCACCCAAAATTGGTATTAACGTAGCAATTCCATCAATTGCGAGTCCCACAGCACCTCTACTGTTCCACCAGTGTTTTCCAAAGCCACCACCATCAGTGTACATCATTTCCTCTTGTTCAAGAGCTACATAATTGTTTGGTAATACTAATTCCATAAGAATTCTCCTTGTAAATAAGTAGAGCTAGGGAATTTCCCTAACAAGTGATAGACAACTTAGTTTATATCTCCGTAGCTACCTAGATAAGACAACCTTTCTCTGTCTTATTATATTTTATAGGTCATCTAAGGGCTAAACCCAAATTATTGTTTGAAACTCAACATTTCTAAAATCCAATCAAGATAAGTTTCTTTATCATATACTATTCTAACTTCAACTGGCATGTCTTTTTGAAGGATAATCGTCTCACTCTTGTGCTTTAGTGTTAGTGAATTCAATTCTATGATAACTTTATAAAGACTGATATTGCCNTTCCATATTTTTGGCTATTCACACCTGTCAGTGCCACATCAACCTTAGCACCTTTGGAAACACGAGAGATATCACTTGCAGCCACAAAAGCTTCTACATAGTAATCCTTTTCTTTTTCAGAAACCTCAGCTACTGTTTGGCCTTGTTGAAGTGACATCCCCTGCTTTAAGGGAACAATGTAATGAAGCACTCCATCAGTAGACGCTAAAATACTGTGGGTCTTATCTTGTCCTGTTGCGATACCAAGATTCGCCTCAAGTTCAGTGATGCTTTTATTATTGTTTGAACGAGCAGTTCCTAGTTCACTGATTAACTGTGCATAAATGTTATAAGCTTGAGATGTTGGATCATTATAAGTACGTTCCATATCCTTAATATTACTTTGCTGACCCTCTATCTCACTATTTTTAGCAGTAGTATTCGTTTTTATTGTTTCAATTTTTGTCGTTAGATCTGATATTTTGGTTTCTAACTCAGTTCTAGCATCAGTCGTAGTCGCTACAGGTGGTGTAGATGGCTCAGTACCATTTGTAGTTGTTGTAGTCGGATCTGGCGCAGGTAGTGAGTCTAGTTGTTGCTGTAGTTGAACTAATTCATTTTGAGCAATCTGAAGATCAATATTTAACTGATCTCGTTCACCGATGAGTTTATTCAATTTTACATACTCATCCTGAAGTTTGGAGTACTGCGAACCATCATTATAACTCTCTGAATTTAGTTGAGACAGATAATACTCCACTTTGCCATAGTACTCCTGCTCTTCTCCAGAGTTGGCCATATGATTGACTTTCTCATTTAATGACTGTTCAAATTTTTGAAAAATAGCTTCTTTGGCGCGTAGCTTCTCTAACTGTTTCGTCAAGGAACCGGCCTGCAATCCCTCTTCGCCACTTGAAAGAGAAAGAATAACATCTCCAGCTTTGACCGTATCTCCCTCAGATTTATGCATGGTCACGACCTTACCTGATCCCATGGCAGACAGAAACTCTGTCCCAGTTATCACCGCATTTCCATTCGCCTTCACAATATAGTTTTTAGGGATATAGGCCGCACCAATCAATGCACCGACTAAAACTAAAGCAGTAGAGATGATAAGAATAAAAGCATAGGCTGGTGGTTTCTTATCAAAGAAAATCCGAGAATAGCGTAATTCTGATTTGTTATATAGTTTCATAGGCTTATTATTGGTCTAAAAATATCCACAGTCATTTTTTCAGGAGAAGAATTGATATAAACAGTATAGACTGTTCCATCTGTTTGAATATCATTCTCATATAGATACAAGTCTAACTTTGAATATGCAAACTGAAGATACTCTGGACTATCTTCAAAATGCACATATAAACAATGTGGGACAGATACCATATCCTGAACATCGTACATATTGCTGTACTGTTGCGCATTATGTGCTTGAACATAAAACTCAAAATCCGTTGTGATAGTTCCGTCATCATGAATGGCGGTTCCACAACTTTTTACAATGAGCGGACCAAATAGTTGTGCTTTAACTAACTGCAAGTGCTGATGAAATTTGTCAATTTCATGATCAACATTTTCTACTTTAGCACCATGTACCTTTTTACAAATGACCTGTTTCAGAACAAGTTTTTTATTGTCTTTTACCTCTAGTTTAGCCATAAGTAACCTCCTCTGTATCTAACACTACCCGTGACTGGAACTGTTGCTTCACCTGAATACTCTGTAAACCAACCATTCGAGCATATTTCCCATTTTGAGCCATCAATTCCTCATGAGTACCATATTCCACAATGGTTCCATTTTCTAGGAAGCATATCTTATCACATCGAAGAATGGTGGATAATCGATGAGCTACTACAATTGTTGTCTTACCAATAATCTTGTCAAAGATTAAATCTTGAATAATCTGTTCACTAAACGAATCTAAGTTAGAAGTTGCCTCGTCAAAAATATACAAATCAGCTTTACTCAGTAGAGCCCTTGCAATAGCCAATCGTTGCTTCTCTCCACCGGAAAAGTTTTGACCACCTTCTTCTACGAAAGAGCCATAACGATTTTGAAGGCGCTGGATAGTGTCATGAATACCCACAATACGACAAACTCGCATCATATCTTCATAGGTTGCATCTGGATTACCAATTTTCAAATTATCAATGATGGTTCCTGTAAAGAGTTCAATAGTCTGGGGGATATAGGAAATCTTCTTTCGTAACTCCCCATAGTCAAGATCAGATAAATCATGATGCCCAATGCGGATACTCCCTTCGCTCGGATTAATAAAACGTAGTAATAATCGAACTAGTGTGCTTTTACCTGCACCACTTTCTCCAACAAAAGCTATTTTTTCACCTTGTTTAATTGTCAAATCAAACTTTTTAATGACAGGAGGTCTTGAACCATACGCAAAGGTTACATTATTAAACGTGATATCATCCTGTAAGGAAAAATTTCTGACACTATAGTCCAGATTGCTATCTTCTCAGTCAACTTCCATCAATTCCTGAAGGCGACTAACTGCGACTTGTACCTCCTGAAATGTCAACTGGAGACCAACCAAATTTTGTACAGGCTCTGTAAAATATTGACTCAAGGTTTGGAATACCAGAAGATCACCAATCGTCATCTTGCTATCAATGATAAATAATGCTCCCACACCCATAAACAGTAATCCACCTATAGTAGAGGCCATTGAAGAGACTGTAGATTGAATATTTTGTAACACGCCTTCTTTGTAACCGATTTCTAAAGTGTGCACAAATTTTTCTTCAATCTTGTTTAGACGTTGCTCTTCATCATGTTGTGATTTGATGGTATCAATATTACGAATGGACTCAATTAGTTGAGAATTTAGAAGGCCATTTGCCTCCATTTGTTCATGATTGATTTTCTTATACGGCTTCTTAAAACAGTAAATAAGAATAATATTCACAATGACCATTAACACTAAAATAAGAAACAAGGACTGGTTAATGGTCCACAAAACAATCGCACTGATAACGGACAAGGTGATATCCATAACTAATGAAATTGATACTGACGTAAAAACATTCTTTATCGTCATCGCATCTTGGAAGCGTGTTAGGACATCCCCTACTCTTCGGCTACCAAAAAAACTGTATGGTAAGTGAATGATATGGTCATAGTATCCCATCAGAACAGGGATATCTATTTTTCTGGATAGAAATAACAAAATATGTTGGCGGAAGGCAGATAGTAGACTCTGTAAAAATGACACAATTCCAAAGACAATCAAGAAAAGGTATAAACTATTTTTCAAGCCATAAGGAATAACTTCATCCATAATGACCTTTGAAAATAGACTAGATAGAATGCCAATGATACTCAATATAAAGGAAGCCAATATTACGGTAACAACCAGTCCCTTTTGGCTAAATATCAGCGTACCGAATAATTCTAGTAGACCTTTCCCTTTTAGTTTCCCCTTTTCAAAATCCGAATTAGGAACCATAAAGAGAGTGATTCCCTGATAAACCTCTTCTAATTCATCACGAGTCATTTTAAGCATCCCCCTGGCGGGATCTGCTACAAGAAATTTTCCATTCCTCTTGATACGATGTAAAACAACAAAATGGTTCTGCCCTAAATCGTTCTTAATCTGAAGAATTGCAGGAAATGTTAATTTAGAAGTCAACTCTTCCTGTGCTACTCGGACAGCTTTAACAGTAAAGTTTAACTTCTCAAGTCCTGAAACGATACCACTCACAGTTGTTCCATACATATCAGTCCCGATAATCTCACGAATCTTCATGATGGACAGTTCTTTTTTATACGATAAAAGTACTGTTGAAACAACTGCCGCGGCACAGTCAGATTGGTCATGTTGCATAGTACAGGCGTATTTTTTAAACATGTACAGCCCCTTACTCAATTATGGATAGATGAATTATTCTTACTTTAGTTTTTTTAAACGTATCAATCAGCTTTTCCGACATCAAGTCCTGTAGACTTTATCGCCTTTTCTCTTATAACTATAACTTTTCTCTTATAACTATAATGTTTGGGAGTTTCTGGCTCCGATTCTTTTCACTGGTACGAGGTAAACTTAACCCTGAACTAAAAATAAATAGTGAAAGTAATACTAGTTTAATAAATTTGTGGTTCATAAAGTTACCTCTTTTCTTTTTCATGCAATCATATTATCATATAAACATGAAATAGTCAACAGATTTTATGTGTATAAAGTTTTTTTTTATTCTCCTAAGAATTTTGTTTTGATTTGAAATATTAAAACACAAGTTGTATAATATATAATACACTTCAATAGGGCGTTTTCGTATTATTATAGAAAGGACTAGAAATAATGGTCAATATTGCAGATAAATTGAAAACTAAGCGTAAAGAGTACGGTTTGTCACAGTCTGAATTAGCTGAAGGCATTTGTGAACAAAGCCAAATTAGTAAAATTGAAAGAGGCAACTATATGCCTACAGCTATTCTCTTACACAAATTAGCAGGTAGGCTTAATGTCACAATAGATTATTTTTTCGATGAGCAGATCGAGTCTGTCTCTAATTTAAAGGAGTTCATGAGGTTATCAACTAAATTATTAGAAGACAGAAATTACAAAGACCTTGAGTATCTCTACAATCTCGAAAAGGAAAAACAATCATTTTTATCACTAGATGAGGAGGCCTACCTGACTTGGGTTCATACCATCATTTTATTCTACACCTACAATGAAAGAGATAAAGCTATTTCTTTATTAGAAAAAGCAATGACTTCCGTGAGCGAAAAGCATTCTGTCTATCTAAAGATACTTAATACCCTTGCTAATTTTTATTCACTAGTTGGACGTGATGAAGAATACGAAAGGAACTATCAAAAACTCACCCAACTATATAGTGAGAAAGACTTTGACTCTCAGGAATTTCTTTTTGGTTATATAAGAACGAGATATAACTATGCTCATCATTTACTTGTCAAAGGTCAAGCATTAGAGGCTATACAAATTGCTATTGAAACAATAGAGGTCTGTAAAGAGTATGAGACTAGTTCCCAACTGGCTCCTTTATTAATCATAGTCGGTAATGGAAGCAAGGAGTTCCTAGATAATGATAAAGTAATGGAGTATTACTTAGAAGCTCGTGATTTATCTAGAATCTATGGTAATAAATTAATGCATCTTCAGATTGAAAAATATATAAATGACTTGACAGAATAATATTCTCAAAATTACTTTTTTCTTTCAATTTATTCTTTTACAACTAAAAACTCTGCCAACATTGAATCTGTTGACAGAGTTTTTAGTTGTCTTATAAAGCCAACTTAAGCCTTTTACTTTGGCAATCATATTATCGACAGTGAAGCCTTACTTGGCAATCACTTCTGCTACTGGTGCTGAGACCCCAAAACTATCTATACCTAGAGCATCCCCATCCAAGCCAACATATTTATACCAACTTTGCGTTGCCCCATCTCAATGGCTAAGCGACGACGGATAGTATTTGGCAGAATTTCTTCCTTATAACTTGCATCTTAGGCATCAAAGAGTTCTGTTGATGGAACGGATACGACACGTACTTTGCTACCTTGATCGTCCAACTCCTTGGCTACCTTAACAGCTAGGTTGACTTCAGATTCAGAAGCCAACAAGATGATATCAAAGCCTTCTGCTTCATAGACCACATCGGCACCTTTTGAAACCTTGGCAAAGTCTGTCCCTTCCTCTACTGTCAAGTTTTGGCGAGTAAGAACGAGGGCAGAAGGTGTTGACTGACTCGTTAAAGAGAGATACCATGCTACTTGGGTTTCCCGTGCATCCGCTGGACGGAAGACATTCAGGTTCGGTATCGCACGAAGACCTGCCAAATGCTCGATCGGCTCATGGGTAGAGCCATCTTCACCAACCGCAATCGAGTCATGGGTAAAAACATAAGTGACTGGCAAACCTTGAAGAGCAGATAAGCGAATGGCAGTCATTAACTAATTACTTGCAATAACATGATGCGCCCACTTCTCATCAACGTGATAAATCGCATCTTGGTAAACAAAGCGATACTCATCCTCTAATTGATCATATAAATCCAGATCAACTTCAACCGAAGCAATAGCCTCACTCCTGTAAAGAAAGAGAAAGTGATAGTGTTCAGGTCCTACTTTTGTAAAGACCAAATGGTCATAAGACAACGAGATGCGAGTATCTTCTAACTGAATCGGTTACACTAAACTAGACAGAATTTATAAAGTGTTCTACACTAAAGAAAACAGGAGAACTCTATGTCTAGAAAAATCCGTCGTCAATTTAGTGATGACTTTAAGCAACAAATTGTT
>NZ_JBGTZB010000056.1:0-7220 GCF_041807825.1 Streptococcus sp. E24BD
AAAAAATCATTGGTTCTTTAGACATTAAGCATTACCGCAGTTCGTATCTTCTTTCTGTCTCAACAAGTTGAGTGTTGCAGAAAATCAAATGATACAGTAGTTCAACTAATAAAATACAACTAATATCTTTGATGTTGGAAAAGTAGACATGCTATATTATTGATATTTTGTGATGAGTACTGTTTACGAATGTACTGTACCAGGTTAGCAAATGTTTCGGAATTGGTATAGTCTTCATCATGTAAAATAAGAAACTCATCCAAAGTGATGTGTAGTTTGTCTAAAATATTGATTAGTCGAATACAAGATATTTCTGATTCTCCACGTTCAAAGCGAGATATTTGTGATTTTGAAAGGTGCTCATCCGCCACGGAGCACAGACTAATTTGCTTTCCTTTACGAACTTTTCTGAGTGTGACACCAAGTTTTGATTTCATATTTTTCCCACTTTCTCAACAAAAATTAACTCAGATTTTATTTATTGTACAATAAATAAAAACTGAAAGGAAGTCCGATTATGAAGAAAATTTCAAAATTTTTGTCGATTTCAATCTTGGTGATGGATATTATCATTATTGTTGGTGGGTAATTTGCTTAGGTGTATACCTAAGTCTTTAGAGTCTCTAAAGACTTATATCAGTATAATAACTAGCAGGTGCAAGATAAATCACCTGCTAGAATTGAGATTCTGGTTTGACCATATAGATGAAACAGAGGTAATTGTTATGAAAGTAATTTTGTTAGTTTTAGATGCACTGGGGCTGAGGAATGAACAATCATTTGGGACATTAAATCGGATTTTAAAGCATACTGAATCAGACAATATATTTAAATATTTAGATATTTGTAGTAAAAAAGTTCAATTCAGGACTCTTAATGATATAAATATCGTGAGCACTTACATAACTCCTTCAACCTTAATTCCCGATTCGTATTTGGGACATTGTGAGATGATAGATGCACAGATTGACGTGCAGGAAGTATTTATCGATATCCGTTTATATAATAAACTATCATTTTTATCAAAATATGGGAAAATGAATTTTAAAAATGGGGTCATTACAGTTGGGAATAAATTTGTCATTGGCAATAATGGAGAATGTCAACCAGGCTTGAATTTAAATATACTTTGGTTGACGAAGCCTGATTTAAACGAGTTTGATATGGATGATTTAGCTTATAAATTGCTAGAGACTTCTAACTGTACTAGAGTAATTCAAATGTGGGGGAATGAAATTGTATTGGAAAGAGTATATGATACTGCAATAATTTCACGAAGTTATCTAGGGGAAAGTTATAATTTCCTATGTATACCACCTTTGGACATTTATAATGACAATTATCAGGTAAAACATTATGGAAAAAAAGCTACACAAAAAAATTTATTGGAAAAACTACTTGATAATAATATACATATCGAATTGATAGGTAAAGTAGGAAAAATGTTTAACTTAGATGGAAACCCAGATATAAATTATACAGGGATTGAGACGCAGAAAATTATGGATGAACTGACTTTGAAATTGGTAAATCTAGAAAAGGAATGTTTTATATTTTGTAATATACAAGAGATAGATTTAGCAGGTCATGAACAAGATGTTGTAAAGGCAGCTAATGTTTTAGAAAAAATATCTGATAGATTATATGATGTCATGAAAAATATTGGTGATGAAGATATTGTTATAGTTACTGCTGACCATGGGAATGACCCATTAGATGGTAGTCCGTTCCATTCGTATGAGGATGTTCCTTTGATTATTTTGTCTAAGAAAGAAATAAAAGTACGTCAGGAGTTTGGGAAAGGTCTAAATGAAATTTCTAAATCTATAGAAAGAATATTTAAATTGGAAATGATAGGAGAGGGGTTGTTTTATTATGAAAATTGACAAAAAATGCGCTATCACGTTTGGAAGATTCAACTATTTTTCAAAAGGTCATGCATATTTCTTTGAAGAAATTCTAACAAAATGGGATAATTTAGTAATAATGTGTCTAGAAAACTCTGATATAAGGAGACAAATAATTCCAACTAATGATTTATTACTTAATTCTTTCTATAAGGAGTGCGACAAAAATTTCATTAAAAAGTTGTTACCAGTAGCTATTAGAATGGAAGCATTAAATTATTTTGCAAAAAAGTACCCTAATAGAATAACAATTATAAGTGGTGAGAGACCAGAAAATTTTCCCTCACGTTTTAATATGGACTTTCCAGCCAACAAATTTGATTTAGTATTTAGTAAAGATTATAGCAACTATTTTGATCTATTAAGGTGTGAAGCTTTTGAAAAAATTTTGGATAGAGAAGTTACAGTAGTACATCCAAGACGATATATACATAACTCAGAGATTGCTCTTTTAAGTAATAAAGAGGAAAAGTTTTGGCCAGAAGTTTGGGATTATTATCAAAAAGAAGGGATACTCATATGAGTACTATGCAGCATATATTATTTGAAAGCATAGATGATCAAGAGATTTTTGAAAGCATAGTTTCAGAATTTGAAACATATACAGTATTACCAAGCAGTGCTCTCGTTAGAGATAATGGAAGTTACTTCACCTTTAGTCCTTTTCTAGATACTGATAAGTATTTCATTAATTTCACTATTGATAAAGGATTGAAAAAACAGTTTTGCATAAGAAATTTAAACAAATTGGACTTAACAAATCCATTATGTTTAAATAGTCAATTGACATTTACATTACAAAATTATAAAAGAAGGAATCATGCTTGTGAAATCGAAGATATAATAACAAAGATTTCAAAGATTGTTGGACAGGAACTGGTTATTGAAGTGCCTGAAATATTAGGAGAATATTTTAATGCTTATAAAAGAAAGGTTTGCTTTACTCCTAATGCGAAATCAGCTCAGATACCTAGTATTGAAGGAAAGCATTATTATTTAAGAGTATATACAGATTATTATAACGAAAAGGTCGTTATTGGAAGTTTTGTATTAGTAGATACTAATATGGAAAAAAATATTTCACAACTTGACAGTATATTTTTTCAAGAAAGAATTGGCATTATAAGAGAAAAAGTTGAATATATTTTTCAAAGGAAAAAATACAGTTTCTGTTATCAAATGTTAAAAAAGGTAAATTTGAGTGAGCTAAATATTCATAGAATATTGAATGATTTCATTACTATTTCTGTTTTATTTGATAATGGTATAAATCCTACAGCAAAAGGGGTTGGTAGTGAGCTTTCTCGTAAAATAAAGAGATTGTTCATTTATTCGAAATATTATTGCAATATTTCTAGTGATGATTTGATTAACTTTTATAAAATATTTATCGAATTCTATAATATTGCAATAAATTCAGATATTTATTTTAGCGAGAAAATACACAAAGTGGAGATCGACTTGAATCATCGTATTTCAAGTAATAAAAATATGAATATTACGAATTGGGAATATTTTTATCAAACACATGGCATACCGAAAGAATATTTTGGTATCATGGAGAAAATTTCGGTAACTGACTATAACTTCAAAGGATAAAGTGATGAATTATATAAAAAATATAAGAAAAAAAGTTGGACATGATAAAATTATTTTAAATTTTTCATGTGGAATATTACAGAACTGTGGACGAATTTTATTACAAAAAAGAAGTGATAAAGGGACATGGGGATTACCAGGTGGTGCAATTGAATTAGGAGAATCAGCATCTGAGGCGTTAATTCGAGAGTATTATGAAGAAACTGGGCTCAAGATAAAACCTTTGAAGCTTTTAAATGTTTATACGAAATATACAGATTGTTATCCCAATGGAGACGAAGCTCAGGTGATTACTATCTTATACGAGGTTTTTTCCGAAGACTGTAATATTAGTATAGATTACAATAATGACGAGACATTGGAATTGAAATACTTTAATTATGATGAAATCAAGAGAATATCACTAGTGAATCAACAACATGAGGATATGATAAAAGATTTTTTTGAAAATACATATTTTCCTGGAAGATAGTAGAGTTATGAAACTTAGCTATGAAATGTAATTCTAAAGTCTCTTAATAGATTCGATAAATCAATAGCACATGCTCCCAACTATAGAACTAAGAAGTAGTTCAAATTTGTTAAAATAAATTTATTTTGAAAGGTCAAATTATGCATATAGTATTATTTAGATATTCTGCTCGAGTTGCGAAATTAGATTACTTGTATGGTAAAGATGTTATTATTATATCACCTGAAAATCAAAAACAAAAATATGATGATTACTCTAATGAAGGACATCAACTACCTAAAGTAATATTTTTAGAGGATTTTACACTTCCAAATATTGTATTGGAAGTAAGAAGAATTAGTAAAAGTACCAAAATTGACAGCATTACCACATTGAGTGAGGAGGATATGGATATTGCAGGCTTTTTGAATGATCATTTTGTAGAAAGTAATACTAGCTCTCTATCTAATTTATTATTTAAGGATAAATATTTAATGCGTTCATTTTTGGTTGGAGTAGTAAATCAACCTTATTTTAGACTTTTGGAATCAGAGAATGATTTACGTATTTTTTGGGATAACTGTGTATCTTCTGTAGGGATATTAAAACCTAGAAATGGAGCTGCTAGCAATGGAATCAAAAAGATTTATCGGAACGAGAAGATTGCTACAGATTATTTTGAAAAAAACTACATTATAGAAGAGTGTATTCAAATTGATAAGATGATTACATGTGATGGCTACTCAATTGGAAATGAAATTAAGCGTTTTTATGTTCATGAATATGGGGAACTATTGTTAGATACATTAAGTTCTAGTGGATATTATCTTGTAAGGACTAGTTCATTATACAATAGCAATGATGAATACATAGAGACGGCTATGGAAGAATGCAATAAAGTTCTAGACGTTTTTTCTGTCGATTCTGAAATTACCCCTTTTCATTTTGAATGGTTCTTTGATTTATCAACTGGAAAAACAGTCTTTTGTGAAGTTGGGAAAAGATTTGGAGGGGGAGATATTCCTAAGTTGATAGAAGATAGTTATGGAGTTGATATAATAGCAGAGTACTGGGATATTGTGACTAATCCATATGTATTAAAAGAGATAGACTACTCTGAGGAAATTTCTAGACCGACTAGTATCTCAGCAACGTTTGCATTATATAGAAAACAAGGCAAGGTTGTCGAGATACCTGATGAAAAAGAATTGTCTTGGGCAAACAAATTGTACATATTTATTAAACTTGACGACTACTCTAAAGTATCTGAAAACATAGTTGAAAATTCAATGTTGGTCCAATTTAATTGCAAGAATAATAGTGAATTTGAGAAAAGACTGGATGATCTTAAGCAAATATCTCAAAAATTTAAATATGTAGATACGGATTTGGGAGAATAAAATGAATGGAGAAGAACGTCACAATATCATATCCATTGTATCTAGTAGGATGATTTCTCGTATAGGAGATATCATGTTCGATTTTGCGAATAATACATTTCTTGCTGGGCTAAATCCATCTTCACTATCGTTGGTTGCAATCTATCAATTATTAGAAAGCGTGATAGGTGTTCTATTTAATTTGTTTGGTGGGGTTATTGCTGATAGCTTCAAACGGAAAAAAATTATCATTGGAACTAATATCTTATGCGGGATTGCCTGTATAGTACTTTCAGTCATATCTCAAGAACAATGGTTGGTGTATGCGATTGTCATCACCAATGTTATTTTGGCTTTTATGGGTGCATTTTCTGGGCCATCATATAAGGCATTTACGAAAGAAATTGTAAAAAAAGATAGTATCTCCCAACTTAATTCATTGCTAGAAACAACAAGTACTGTAATCAAAGTAACGATTCCAATGGTAGCCATTTTCCTATATAATATATTGGGCATACACGGTGTATTATTATTAGATGGATTCTCATTTCTCATTGCTGCATCTCTGATTTTCTTCATTGTACCCGTTAATGAAGAAGTGGTCACAAAGGAGAAAATGACATTAGGCGGAGTCTTTAAAGATTTAAAAATAGGGTTCAAGTATGTTTACAGCCACAAGCCAATATTTATTATTATCATTCTCTCTGCCTTAGTTAATTTTTTTCTAGCAGCTTATAATTTATTATTACCTTATAGTAATCAAATGTTTGGAGAAATTTCAGATGGCCTTTATGGAACATTTTTAACAGCAGAAGCAATTGGTGGATTTATTGGAGCAATATCAAGTGGTTTTGTCAATAAAGCTTTGTCAAGTAAACGTTTAATGCTTTTGTTGGCTTGTTCGGGTCTGATGCTAATGCTATCTACTCCGCTCTATTCTATCTTCCATAACATTATTGTTCTATCTCTTTCTCCAGCATTATTTAGTTTATTTCTGTCCATTTTTAATATCCAATTTTTCTCTATTGTTCAAAGAGACGTAGATAATGAGTTTCTTGGTAGAGTCTTTGGCATTATCTTTACAGTAGCTATTCTTTTTATGCCTATTGGGACTGGTTTTTTCTCAGTGGCATTAAATCCTAACAATAGCTTTAATCTTTTTATTATTGGTGCATCTATCACTGTGCTATCGTTAGTATTTGGGGTGTTATTTAAAAAGTATAAAAATGATTAAAAAATAATTTACTTGATGAACTATGTATAAGTTTAATAGTTTTAGATATCTTTTATAGGCATAAAATGTCCCACTATTTTTCCTACAATCCTTGGTTCATCCCCTGCGGATGCAAACTTATCTGGGTAATCTTTGTTGATGGAGGCGAGGCGGAAGCCATTATCCTCAAGGTATACTTTCTTGATGTAAAGCTGTTCATTCCATGCGACGGCTTTGACTGCTCCATCGTAGTCAAAGCCTCCTTCTCGGATGAAGGCGACTTCCCCATCTTGGTAGACAGGTTCCATCGAATGGCCATCAATCCAAGTAGCTACATCGTAGAGGTGTTCCTTGTCTGTGAAGACTTCCTTAGTCTCGTATTCATCCCAGATACCATTACCATGTCCAGCTGATAGAGCCACATTGTCAAGGACATGAACTGAAAATAGTGGGATAACTTTTTGTTTGTCTTGTTGAGCTGTTTATAGAGAGTCAGATGGGGGTGTTCTTCTTGAAGCTCACTTGCCTTAATATGAAGAAGTTGAGCTTGAATCGGTTACACTAAACTAGACAGAATTTATAAAGTGTTCTACACTAAAGAAAACAGGAGAACTCTATGTCTAGAAAAATCCGTCGTCAATTTAGTGATGACTTTAAGCAACAAATTGTTG
>NZ_JBGTZB010000057.1:0-620 GCF_041807825.1 Streptococcus sp. E24BD
CAAAAATTGATGGAGAAAGTCGCCATGACGGCCATCGCTGAAAGCCTAGCCGTATCAACCTCAACGGTCATCCGAAAACTAAAGGAATTTCAGTTCAAGACAGACTTGAACTGGCTACCAACTAATATGTCCTGGGACGAGTACAGCTTCAAGAAAGGCAAAATGAGCTTCATCGCTCAAGACTTTAACTCGCTCAAAATCCTAGCTATTCTAGATGGTCGAACCAAAGCCACCATTCGCAACCACTTTCTGCGCTATNNNNCTGGGACGAGTACAGCTTCAAGAAAGGCAAAATGAGCTTCATCGCTCAAGACTTTAACTCGCTCAAAATCCTAGCTATTCTAGATGGTCGAACCAAAGCCACCATTCGCAACCACTTTCTGCGCTATTCTAGAGCGGTTAGAAGCCGTGTTAAGGTCATCACCATGGACATGTTTAGCCCTTATTACGACATCGCTAAGAAACTATTTCCAAATGTGAAAATCGTTCTCGATCGTTTCCACATTGTCCAGCATATGAGCAGGGCAATGAACAGGCTACATGTTCAGATAATGAACCAGTTTGATCGAAATTCCCACGAATACAGAGCCCTCAAACGCTACTGGAACCCTCGCTCTCTC
>NZ_JBGTZB010000057.1:690-7168 GCF_041807825.1 Streptococcus sp. E24BD
ATTTTCAAGAAAAGCAAGCTGACCAGCTCTTTGGGCTGATTGAGGAGACGATTTCAAGCGTTAATCCTGTCTTTCATACAGTTTTTAGAATCTTTTTGAAAGACAGGGACAAGATTGTCAATGCCTTGGAATTGCCCTACTCTAACGCCAAGCTTGAAGCAACCAACAACATCATCAAGGTTATTAAGCGCAACGCCTTTGGTTTCAGAAACTTTGAAAAGACAAAACTCGTATTTTCATTGCCATAAACATAAAACGAGAGAAGACAAGAACTGTCCTCTCTCGGTGTTAAGTGGGTCAACCCACTACAGTTGACAAAGATCCTATTTTTTTAACTTTACGCATCAGTCGCTCTGCTATGTAAGCTAAACTATAAGCTGCAGGTTGGGTTAACAAGGAAACATAAACGGGGACATACTGACTTTTTGTCTCCCAGATGAGGTGAAAAAGAACACCGCCAATAAAAAAGAGGAAGGGAAGGTACTCAAAGAGACGCAGGGATCTACCTGCCGTCTGCCGTGAGCGACATAGCCAATAAACAGCTGCCAGACTGTAGACCAGCCACAACCAGACCCCTCCCAAACGATTCAGCACGGCATAGCCAGTGCCCTCCTCATAAATGCTTTTTAGCAAGGACGTATGGGTATACTGACCACGTGCCGTTAAGGGTCCTGTCCAAATTGACTGGAAGGTCGGGTCTAACCAGGTCGAGTGAAATTTGTCTCTAAAAAATTTTGAAGCATAACCAGCATCAGATGCCAGCCGACCAAGGGCTTGTTTCAAATCCGTTCGAGCTTTTTCTTTCGCCAATGTTTGATCATAGCCGACTTTTTTTAATAAGTTTGTGTTATAAGTATTCCACCAGCCACCAACAGCACCCTTGGGGTCTTCTTGCAAGCCCATCGTGACATAGGCTAGTTTTGGAACCCCTGGAGATAAGGGCTGACCAATCGCCATTTCATAAGAAAAGGTTAGCAATTTGCTTAGTAGAAAAAAACTGACCAGCAGAGCAAGCGGTAATTTGAGGTAACGTTTGCTAAGAGTTTTACCATAGGCCATCAGCCACAGAATGAACAAGGCAATCAAGAAGATTTGATAGTTATTCCTAACGATTCCAGCAAAGACTGCCATCAAAATGCCTAAAATTGCCCAAGTTAGACGATGAGATTGCTGGTCTTTGAGGAAAAAATAGGTTGCAAGCACAATGAGAAATGCGCCAGGTATTGCCCCATAAGCAAACAGAATAAAGAAAAACTGGGGCAAAAAGGTAAAGGACAAGAGTATCAGATAATTTGTCACAAGACCCTTGTGATAAAGCTTATGGCAAATTGCAGCTTGAAGCCCAAGGGTCGCTAGCACTAAGATGGGATTGACACCGAAAATAAAACGTGGGCTAGATGAAAATAAGAGATAAAATCTCTCCAAAGTAACTAGCCCCAGTTGATGAGGGTGTAGGTAGAGGTAAGCCCCTTGCTTGGTAAAAGAAGAAAAGTCCCCTTGGTTCATAGCAAGAGCGGCTTCAAAAACTCGTTTGGCATCAGCACGAATTACTGAATCGACATGGCTAATCAAACCATATCCAGCTAGTAGATAGAGGAGCGCACACCCCAAAAATAGATGATGGGGTGGTATCTTTTTGAGCAAAGGCGCTAGAGCAACCAAAAGAAGCAAACCTACACCCACCTCAATCAACACACTTGGTTGTTGTCGAATGAAAATCATATCCTCCAAACGAGTCAAAGGCATATAGGCTTGAAGTCGTAGGAGCTGGACGGACAAATAGAATAAGAGAAGAGCAGATATGCCAATAATGACTGCTTGAATGAGCCTAGCCACATAACGATTAAAGCTCTGCCACATTACAACAGTTCCTCAATCAAATCAGCCATCTCGTCTTTTTCCACTTGAGGTGTGATGGTAGTCAGCTTGATTCCAGCCACTGCACGCTCGACCAGACCATCGACATCCAGACGTGCCTCATACTGCTCGGCATTTTTTAGCTTGGGGTTGGTCTTGGGACGGTCTGGAGCGAAAATAGTACAGCAATCTTCAAAGGGCTGGATAGAAATATCAAAAGTGTCGATTTTTTGCGCCAACTCGATGATTTCCAGCTTGTCCATGGTCACAACAGGACGGATAACAGGCGTATTGGTCACGGCGTTGATGGCGACCATGCTCTCCAGAGTCTGACTGGCCACCTGTCCCAGACTTTCCCCGTTGATGATCACCAAGCCTTTTCGCACCTCACGAATACGATCGGTAATCCGCATCATGAACCGACGAGTCAGAGTCAGCAGATAGGCTTCGGGCGCCTTATCCTTAATTTCCTCCTGAATCTCTGTAAACGGCACTTCAATAAAGGTGATATTGCCACCGAACTTGGTCAGCTTGCGCGTCAGGTCGTGCGCTTTCTTGAGCGCACCTGGGCTGGTGTAGGGTGGACTGGCAAAGTGAACCGCCTCAATCTCCACCCCCCGCTTGAGCGCCAAATAGCCTGCTAAAGGGGAGTCAATCCCGCCTGACAGCATGAGCATGCCCTTGGGCGATGTCCCCACAGGCAAACCGCCAGCCCCCTTGACTTCCTCATGAGAGATGTAGGCCGCTTCCTCGCGGATTTCCACCTTGAGGGTCACATCAGGGCGTTTCATTTGGGCTTTAATGGATGGCAGAGCGGTATAGACGGCATCTCCCAGAGCCAGATTGAGCCCATAACTATCCAGTTCAAAGCTGTGGTCACTGCGCTTGCTGGCAATCTTAAAGGTCATGCCCTCACGGTAAAGGCCTGTCATGATAGCGACGACGGCGTCTTTGAGAGCTGGAACGGATTTCTCGACCTTGTAGACAGGTGAAAAGGCCTGGATGCCGAAAATCTGTTTGAGCGATTCAGCCACAGGCTCGTAAGCTGTCCCATTGAGATAAACGTGCCCACGGTCACGGTCAGCCTTGACCACAACCTCCGGGTACACGGACAGAACATCAGCGATGTTCTTACGAAGTTTGTTGATGAAACGCATCTTGTTCTTGCCCTTGGTGGACAACTCACCAAAACGAATCATGATTTCTTGATACTGCATGTGTCTCCTTTACTTGGACGGCTTAGCGTCTCACTTTCTTAGTCTTATCGTAAATCTGCTTGAAAATGGTCAAAAATTGCTCCACCTGCCCCATGTCATTGTGAGCATCGAGACTAATACGGACAGCGGCCTGGGCGTCTCGAACAGGCACGCCCATAGCAATCAGGGTCCCCGCTGGCTGACCAGCCTTGGAGGAGCAGGCTGAGGTGGTCGACAGGTAAATCTCATGTTCTTCAAAGGCATGAACCGTGACTTCGCCGCGAACCCCCTTGATGCCAAAGGTGATAATGGACTGTGAAAATCGCTCATCTGTCCCTGAAAAGAGACGAACATCCTCAAACTGGCTCAAGGCCTTATGCAGGACGTCTCTCATCGCACGCACCTTGACACGCTGGTCATGGTCATTTTCTAGGGTCAATCGTAGCGCTTTAGCTGTTGCCGCAATGGCTGGGAGGTTCTCTGTGGTCGAGCGCAAATCGCTCTCCTGACCACCGCCTGTTAAAAGCGGTGCAATCCGCTTACCAGACTTCTTATAGAGCCAGCCGACACCACGTAAACCGTGAAATTTATGACTGGAGAAAGAGGCCAAATCCACACGGTCTGTCAGCACATCAGCCATATCACGCTTGCCAACCGCCTGCACGGCATCAACATGAAAGGTAATCCCTGGCTTATCCGCCAAAAGGTCGGAGATAGCTGAGATGGGTTGGATAGCTCCAATTTCATTGTTAACTGCCATGACGGATACCAAAATAGTATCCGGTCTGATAAGGGTTGAAAGGGCTGAGAGGTCAACCAGTCCAGCCTTGTCCACAGGAGCATAGCTCACCTCAAAGCCCAAGGTTTCCAGCCATTTGGCTGAGGTCCGCACCGCAGGGTGTTCGACACTAGACACGATGAGGTGCTTCCCAAAACTGCTCTTTTCAAGGGCAGTCCCCTTGATAGCCCAGTTGTCACTCTCCGTCCCTCCAGAAGTGAAAAAAATCTCCTCTGGCAAACAGCCTAACAGCTCGGCTATTTGGCGTCTTGACGCCTCAAGCAACCGCGTCGCCTGACTGCCTAGACCATGAAGGCTAGAGGGGTTCCCGAAAATCTTAGTCGCGACCTGCTGATAAGTCGCCAGCGCCTCGGGATAGGGCTGGGTCGTCGCGGCATTGTCAAAATAAATCACGTCGTCACTCGTTTCTATCAAAATTAAAGATGGACTATTAAAAGGAGCCCGCACGGTTCCTCCTCTTCTATCAGCCTGAATAAAGCAGAAACTGTTCTCTAGCCGTTAGAGGCCGACTGCCAGTAGCTCAACAGTAGCAACATCCCCATGAGAGCTTGGTAAATCAGAAAAAAAAGGATAAAACAGGCCAGGAAAAACTCGGCGGGTAGCACCAAAATCACTGGATCAGTCGTAGGGTTAAACAACCAAGAACTGTCTCCAGGAAAGAGCAAGGTATGAAAAAGAGTGAAAAAAGTTTCAAATCCAACAACCATACCCAGCCCTGCGATAAGCACAGGAAAAAGCATAGCTCCCCAAAAAATCTGTCGATAAAAAATCAGTTCCCTATCACGCATTGCTTGGGAGAAAAAGCGCACCGCAGGATAAGCTAAACCGATAAAGACTGCTTCCGCCAGAAAGAACAAGTGTTTAACATCTGCAAAATGCTTGGCACCGCTAGCAGACATAGGAAAATCAGCCATGACAAGTTCCTGCTTCAAGGGGTGAAGCAAATAGGTCATCAACTGGTTAAAATTTCCCAAGAGTTCCTGCTCAGACAGGGCAACTACTGAGGTCAACTCAAACTGCTTAATCGCTAAGGGATAAAGCACCCAAGCTAAGCCAATGGTTAAGAGCACCATAAGCGCCAACAACCATAATAGACCAATAAACACTTGTCCTCTAGTTCTCATCAAAATCCCACTCCGCTAAACTATTGAGGACATAGGTCGGTGCCAGTGGCAAATCAGCCACCTCTTCAGGCTTGGTGAAGCCTGTCAAAACCAGCAAACTATCAATACCATGATCAATTCCCGCCCGAATATCGGTCAAGTAATTATCACCGACAACGATGGCTTCTTCTCTCGCCACTCCGAGACGCGCCAGGGCTCTGTTCATGATAATCGCATGTGGCTTACCAACAAAGGTTGCCTCAACACGAGTTGCTAACTCCAGAAGGCGGGTGATTGTTCCACCGCCCGGCAAGAGTCCACGTTCAGTTGGAATATTAAGGTCAGGGTTAGTACCGATAAAGGTTGCTCCCCTTTGAATGGCTAAGGTCGCCGTCACCAGCTTGTCATAGGTTAACTCTGTATCCAGTCCAACAACCACGTAGGCTGGCGCTTCCGTTTCCTCCACATAACCTGCTTCAAAAATCGCTTGTTTGAGACCTGCTTCTCCGATAACATAAACTGTCTTGTCCTTGCCTAACTCATTCATGTAGTCCACTGTCGCCAGGCTTGCCGTGTAGATTTGTGCCACATCTACCTCCAGCTCACACTGGTCGCGCAATAGTGCCTGTACCGCCTCAGGCGGACGGGTGGTGTTATTGGTCACAAAAAGGTGGGGAATCCCTCGCTCCTGCAACTGGCGGACAAAAGCCTCACCAGCAGGAATCCTCTCCTTACCTCGGTAAATCGTTCCATCCAAATCAATCAAATAGCCTTTATAGGTCATGCTCTTCCTTTCTTTTTTCTATGGTATCATCGCAGAGCTGCCCAGTCGGTTATTAACTCGTTTGGTGCAGAAGTCGATTAGTAAATTCATACTGCCAAAATGTCATCTGAACCAAGGAGGGGTAACTATCAATCACTGCTAAGGTATATGAAACTGGTTTAATCATCACAACCAACGCTCAACCAACAGCTGATACGATAAGCATTCTCACCAACAGACAACCTAGTTTGTTAATGATTTTCCAACTCTACCTGTAGCTGTGGCCACTTATCTGTCCAATTCTTTGATAGCACACGCTGGCGGTACAGTGCTAGACGCTCTGGATGAGCCACAAAATGCGGAGTTGGTCTGACAATAAAGTTCACTATATCTTCTAACCCATAGGGGGCAAAAATCTCCAAGTCATACTCCAATAACCGTACCGCAATCGCTGTACAGCGTTCGGGGTACTTACTGATAGCATCACAGCTGCTCTGATAAGGGGTTGTGTGGGGACTATGCTGGTGCATCAGAGCCTGATTTTTGACCTCCCAGTGATAGGCTGGGTAGCGGGTGTGCAACTGGTCTTGCAGGCGATTGACTTCTTCCTGAGTCCCTTTAGGGTCAAAAAAGACAACTGAATCGGTTACACTAAACTAGACAGAATTTATAAAGTGTTCTACACTAAAGAAAACAGGAGAACTCTATGTCTAGAAAAATCCGTCGTCAATTTAGTGATGACTTTAAGCAACAAATTGTT
>NZ_JBGTZB010000058.1:0-6601 GCF_041807825.1 Streptococcus sp. E24BD
GTATTGTTTATGAGCCACAATCAACACCGGTTCCGCCAACGTCAGATTCAACACCAAATCCTGTTCCGACCCCAGGAACCCCTGGTCAAGGTGCCGACACTTCAAATCCTGGTAACCCAGGCATTAACCAAGGTAACACACCAGACACTGGTAATACACCAGATAAACCTGTGGACAAGGCTAAGTTGGCGACTGATTTGCTTAAAGCAATTGATGCATCCAACTTGACTGACGAGCAAAAAGGCGATTTGGCTGTCAAGGTGGCCTTCGCAGAAACTGAAGCTGAACTCGAAGCCATCAAGGCAGAAGTTGCTAAGCTTGTTAAAGCAACAAGCCAATCATCAGCTCCTGTAGCTTCAGCACTAGCCTCAGCGACAGTAGGTAAGAAGGGACTCCCTGCAACAGGCGATGTTCACACAGCTCTAGCCGCTGTCGGCGCAACAGCCCTCTTATCAGCCCTAGGCTTAGCCGGACGGAGAAGACGAGCTAGATAAGCTAATAAAAACTAGATTGGTCATGAACCAGTCTAGTTTTTTAGCAAATACACATTTAAGTTAGAAAACCTCAATTATGTTATAATAAAAAAAGATAGCTATTCAAAGCAGTAGTTTCAAAGGAGGATATTGTGGACATTAGACTGGCTTTCCCGAGTGAAGTTAATCAAATCATGGAAATTATTGGCGATGCGAGACGCCATATCGCTGGCTATGGGAGTGACCAATGGCAGGGCGCTTATCCTGACCGTGAAATCATTGTTGAGGATATCTTGCAAGGCTATGGTCAAGTTGCTGTGGTAGACGGTCGAGTAGCAGCCTATGTTGCCATGATGGGTCATGAGCTAGCTTATGACTGTCTATTGACAGGGAGTTGGAGACAGCCTGATAAAACTGATTATCTTACCTTTCATCGGATAGCGGTCGCGGAGGCCTTTCGTGGTCAAGGAGTCATCTTGGCCCTCTTGGAAGGTTTGATGGAAGTCCGTCAAACCAAAACCTTTCGTGCGGATACCCATCCTGCCAATAAAGCGATGCAGCATATTTTTACCAAGCTAGGATTTCAACAGGTAGGTATTGCTCAGTTACCAGATGGTGAACGGCTGGCTTACGAAAAGGTAGCTTCAGAAAAAGGGTGATGGTCTTTGCCTATGGCTGATCCATTTGACCAGTATAACGGTCTTTTGGCATAGTTACAATTCATTAGATTTAGACTAGGGTAAATAAACTTCTGGACAGATAAGCAGAGTGGCGGTCTACTACACAAGTATTCACTCACAAACTTCCAGCAGGTCTGCTGGTTAGCACTCAAGAAAATTACCGTGTCAGCGATAGCACTCTCGAGTAGTAGCTTTGGCTGCGATTTACCCACAGGATAGTCTTATGAATGAAGAAATTAAAAAAAGGAGCAGACAGATGTTGTTTGGAGGAATAGACGAAAAGGAAAGCAAGCGTGTGGAGAAAGAGGCGCGCAAGAAGGCTAGAGAGGCTCTTCGGGACCGGTTTGAAGTCACCTACTTTACAGTTCCTAGTGATAGTTTGGTGGGAACCTATAGTGTGCTGGTAGACAAGGAGACAGGCGTAGAGTATCTGTCAAATGGACATGGGCTGACGCCGCTTTTAAACGCAGAAGGCAAGCCAAAGGTGCGCCCGTGACTCTTGTCAAAGCTTGCTATGTGTCGCCCATCGGTGAACTTTCTTTGGTAGCTGATGAGACAGGCTTAGTCGGCGCTTGGTTTCTGGGGCAAGCTCACTTTGAGCGAGGGATAAAAGAGCCTGTAGAAATGGGAGATTCTGTCATCCTTCTGCAGGCAGTGGAATGGCTGGAGAGCTACTTTGCAGGCGAGGTGCTCGAAGTAGCTGTTCCCTTATCTCCTCAAGGTACTGCTTTTCAACAGCGGGTTTGGTCGGAGTTGGCAACCATTCCCTATGGACAGACCTGTACTTATAAGGCCTTAGCAGACCGCCTGCAATGCCGCTCTAGCCAAGCTGTTGGTGGAGCAGTTGGGAAAAATCCTCTGTCCATCTTCATTCCCTGTCACCGTATATTAGGAAGTGATGGGAGTTTGACGGGTTACGCAGGAGGCTTGGAGCGAAAAAGTTGGCTGTTGGCACATGAAGAAAGGATCTCCAAATCAACTGACTAGCTCGGCTATGAGACAACAGAAAGGAAATATCATGATCTATCTCTACTATGAATACCCTAAATGCAGTACCTGTAAGGCTGCTAAGAAAGAGCTGAACCAGCTGGGTGTGGCGTTTGAAGCCATTGACATCAAGGCAACACCTCCGACAGCAAGCCAGCTCAAGGAATGGATGGCAGCGACTGGATTGGAGCTAAAGAAATACTTTAATACCTCTGGCAACAGTTACCGTACCTTGGGGATCAAAGATCGTTTTGACAGTCTGACGGAGGAAGAAGCCTTGGCTTTGCTAGCGGCAGATGGCATGTTGATCAAGAGACCACTCCTCATCAAGGATGGGAAAATCCTGCAAATCGGCTACAAAACACCTTATGAAGAATTGGGGGTGCAGTAAGATGAGCCGTATCTACCAGATGAGTTTTGCTTCGGTCTACCAAGCCTTGGTCAATAAGGTGGAGCGAAAAGGCCATGCAGGTGCTGATGTCGCCCGAGTGACCGCTTGGTTGACAGGCTATAGCATGGAAGAAGTGAGCGATTTTCGTCAATCAGAAGTAACCTTTGGTGATGTCTTTAGACAGGCTCCTGCCTACCATCCAGACCGCACTTTGATTACTGGCAAGATTTGTGGGGTGCAGATTGAGGAGATTACAGATCCTCTTATGCAGGAAATCCGTCGTTTGGACAAGTTGGTGGACTGGCTGGCCAAGGGAAAAACGGTGGAAGAAACATTGGCTAAGTACACCGCTAAATAATAAAAATTGAGAGTGGGACAAAAATCGGTCATTCGTCAGAATTCGATGAGTCGTTAGTCCACCTCCGCACAGTTGAGTAGAGCTGTAAAAACTGATAAAATCAACGAATTAGAGCCAACTCGACCATTGTGCCTTGCTTGAAAATTAAAAATCACTTGAGAGGTTAGGACTTTTGTCCCAACCTCAATTTATTTATACTTGAAAAGTAATCCTGCTAGAGCAGCTAAGGCTCTTGGTTGAAGGCTCGCATTTTAGTTATAGCTAAAAACTATAACCAGCTCCATAAAAAGACTATTATGCAAACTATTTTTTGTCTGTTATAATAAATTCATCTTAAACATTAACCAAAAAGGGAGAGATGAAATTGTAAAAAAATACTTTGAACATGTTGGTAGTTTTTTGCGACCAGAGGCGTTGAGAGTAGCTCGCGAAGAGTTTACAGCAGGTAAAATTTCTGCTGAGGAGCTTACAGCGATTGAATATGAGGCCATCACAGAACTCGTCGATAAGCAGATTTCGGCTGGCTTGGAAAAAGTCACAGACGGTGAGTTCCGTTGTCTTTACTGGTACTTGGATTTTTTCTGGGGATTTAATGGTATCGACCATATCCAGGCAGCCGAGGGCTATAAGTTCCATGACGAGACGACCAAGGCTGACTCGGCCATCCTTTCTGGGAAAATCACCGGGCACAACCATCCGTTTGTTGAGCACTACAAATTTCTGGCTCAGCTGGTTGAGGGACGAGGTGTCGAAGCCAAATACACCATTCCAGCTCCTTCTCAGTTCTATTTTGAGTTGATTCGTGATGCTGAGCATGTGGCCAAGTTACAAGAGATTTACCCTGATGTTGAGGAGTTGCGTCGAGATATCCAGGCAGCTTATTTACAAGTGATCAATGATTTGGTTGTAGCTGGTCTCAAGACCCTGCAGGTCGATGACTGTACCTGGGGTGTCTTGGTTGATGACAACTTCTTAACGGCTTGGGGTGCCCTTCAAGGACAAACAAAGGATGAGGTGCGTGAGAGCCTTGCTCAGCTATTTTTAACCCTTAATAATAACGTCTATGAGCATGTGCCGGCTGGGCTCTTGGTCAATACCCATGTGTGTCGTGGGAATTACCACTCAACCTGGGCTCCTCAAGGGGGCTACAACCCAATTGCTAAGGAACTTTTGCGGACGAAGCAGCAAAGACCTACTTCCTTGAGTTCGACAACGAACGTTCAGGTGGTTTTGAACCATTGGCAGAATTCAAAGACCCTGAAAAGGTTGCGGTATTGGGGTTGATTACTTCAAAATTCCCAGAATTAGAAGACAAGGCAGCGCTCATTGAGCGCATCAAGGAAGCTAGTCAGTATATCCCGCTGGAGCAGCTCTGGATTTCTACCCAGTGTGGCTTTTCCTCAACGGAAGAAGGCAATATCCTGACTGATGAGAACCAGTGGAATAAGCTGAAACTGGTCAAAGAGGTTATTGACGAGGTTTGGGGATAGGACAGGAGGAATTACAGATGACAAAAAAATATTTTGAGCACGTTGGGAGCTTTTTGCGTCCTGAAGAATTAAAAACAGCTAGAGCCCAGTTTGCCGCGGGCGAAATCAGTCAAGAAGAGCTGACGGCTATCGAGGATCGTTTAATTACTGAGTTGGTCGATAAGCAGGTGGCGGTCGGTCTTGAGAAAATCACGGATGGCGAATTCCGTCGTGCCAACTGGCATGTGGATTTCTTCTGGGGATTTGAGGGCATTGAGCGGTCTCAGTACGGTGAGGGGCTATATTTTGCTGGTGTCGAGACCAATGACGACTCGGCGATTGTCACTGGTAAAATCAGCTTTAACAAAGCAACTCATCCCTTTATCCAACACTACCGCTTTATCAAACAGCTCGCTGATGAACGAGGAGTAGAGGCTAAGATGACTATTCCAGCCCCAGCCCAGTGTTTGATTGAATTGCAGCGCGGTAGCAATCTCGAGAAGGCTTTAGCAGTTTACCCCAACCCAGCTGATCTAGCACAGGACTTAGCAGCGGCTTATCGTCAGGCTATTCTAGCTTTTTATGACGAAGGGGCTCGCACCATTCAGTTGGATGATTGTACTTGGGGAGCTATCATGGACGATGAGTTCTTCCAGTCTGTCATTAAAGGCGTGGACAAAGATTTCTTGAGAGAGAATTTCTTGCGAATCAATAATACCGCCATCGTTGACCTGCCAGAAGACCTGCAAATCAATACTCACGTTTGCCGAGGCAATTACCAATCCACCTATCTGACTTCTGACCCTTATACCCCAGTAGCGGAAACCCTCTTTGGTCGTGAAAATGCGACAGCCTATTTCCTAGAGTATGACAACGACCGTTCTGGTGGCTTTGAACCGCTAGCAGAGTTCAAAAACCCTGACAAGGTGGCTGTCCTAGGTCTTGTGACGACTAAGGACGGTAAACTGGAAGACAAAGAGCAGCTGATTGCCCGCATCAAGGAAGCTAGCCAGCATATCCCGTTGGAACAGCTCTGGTTGGCAACCCAATGTGGTTTTGCCTCAACAGAAGAAGGAAGCATTTTGACTGATGAGGACCAGTGGAACAAGCTGAAACTGGTCAAAGAGGTCATCGATGAGGTTTGGGGCTAATGAATACCCGTCGTCTGGCTCAAATTGCTTTACTATCAGCCCTTAGCGTAGCGCTTCGCTACGCTTTTGGCGCTTTTTCAAACATCAAACCAATCACCGCCATATTTCTCGTCCTATCCATTACCCTAGGTCTAGCAGATAGCCTGATGGTGATGGCATTGACCATGGTGGTCACCTCCTTTATTTTTGGTTTTGGTCCTTGGGTGCTCTGGCAGCTACTGGCCTACGGGGTGGTTCTATTTTTGTGGAAAATGCTGTGCTACCCCTTAACAAAGTCTTTAAAATCTGCTACAATAAGAGGAGTTGCTCAATCCGTTCTGGCTGGGCTGATGGGGATTTTATACGGTCTGGTGATTGATAGTGTGTCTGCCTTGTTCTACCAAATGCCAATCTGGGCTTATCTGCTCAACGGTATTAGTTTTAACCTGGCGCATGCGATCTCAACAGCCTTATTTTATCCGATTATTGTTACTATTTTTGCTCGACTAGAGCAACTAACCCACTAAAGGAGACCTCCCATGAAAAAACGACTATCATCTATCCTTGCCTTGATGGCAGTGCTCAGTTTGACAGGCTGTGCAGCTGTGCGATTGGAACAAGAAAAAACGATACCAACAACAAGTCAGGTGTCAGAACAAATGGTACAGCTGGTCGTGAAGACTGGCGAAACACAGACAGAACAATCGGTTCCACTCAAAGAGGGCGAGACAGTACTTGACCTCTTGAAAGCTCATCACGATGTTGAAGAAACCGATGGCTTTGTTACGGCCATTGACGGTGTTAAGCAAGACGAAGCTGCTAAACTTTACTGGATGTACAAGGTCAACGATGTGATGGCAGATAAATCTGCGGCAGAACTGACACCAAAAGCCGGGGATGTGATTGAATTTTACCAAGAAAAATTTTAAATCGTTTTATCGCACCCGATCGGTGCGATTTTTTAAGGTTGTGTAATACTTGACGAAATAAAAAGCCCAGCTTCCTTCTTGAACCGCACCCCAAAAGTTAGACAGATAATCTAACGAATGGGGTGCTTTTTTATGAAATTGAGCTACGAAGATAAATTAAATCTCTATGAGCTAAGAAATAAAG
>NZ_JBGTZB010000059.1:0-6560 GCF_041807825.1 Streptococcus sp. E24BD
AAAAAATCATTGGTTCTTTAGACATTAAGCATTACCGCAGTTCGTATCTTCTTTCTGTCTCAACAAGTTGAGTGTTGCAGAAAATCAAATGATACAGTAGTTCAACTAATAAAATACAACTAATACCTTTGATGTTGGAAAAGTAGACCAATTGATGCCTTGTTTATAAAATTATCGTTATTATATCGCAATTCTCATATGAAATATAATAAGTAGAAGGACTAATAACATGAAAGATATTTTAAAAAAGAGCAGTATTACTGCTTTGGCAATTGTGGGAATAGGTGTAGTTATTTCCCAAGTGTCAGCAAGACAAATTGGAGATTACGATGTTACTATTCCTCGATTTGGAAATATTACAACGACCACTTTGTATAAAGAAAATCATACAAATGGAGTACATCAGAACGATGCCATTGGGGGGAATAAGAGAATCAATACCTCTATTCAGCTTTCAAGAACTGGAGCGGACATTACCGGAAGCTATCAGATGGGGCCAGGAGATGTTATTTATATGCCTTATCATGGAGGTGCAGGTGCATATATTGGTAGTGGGACAAAATTGAGTATTGCAACACCTGTATCTACGGTTGTAAAAGTACAAGCTCAGGGTTCTTGGAGTCCCGACGCACAATAAGAAATTAATAGATATAACGGTAATTTTATTTTAGGGGGAGGAGGCGACTGTCTTCTCCTTTGGTGTTATCATAGATTATTGAGGACGATAATATGATAAGTTATTTTTTAGCTGAGTTAAAGCGAGCTGTCTTATCTCAAAAGAACCTTATAGCTATGTTGCTGGTATTAGTCAGCCTCTTTATCGGAATGATGAGTAGCTGGGATTCAATCGCTGAATTTAAGGGAGTGTCGCTCTTCTTATATGCCTTTTCTTTGGGGTCAGGTGCTATCTTGCCAGTCGTAGCACCTCTGATTGTAGGTCTTCCGTTCTCAAATGCTTACTTGGAGGATAGGGAGAACCATATGATTTATGGGATACTGACCAGAACCACTCTAAAAACCTACTATATTGTGAAAATAGCGTCTAATAGTTTAGCGTCAGCGCTGTCTATCATGCTTCCCTTGACCTTATTCTTACTCACCAATAGGATCATGTTGCCATTTGAGAAAGGCTTGTATTTCGGTGAAATTGGTGGTGCGTGGTCGTCTGTTTTTCGTCAGCATCAGATGTTGTATGCTATCCTCACGGTGATAAACAGCGGTATCTTTGCTGCGGTCTATGCCAATCTCGGGTTGGTATCGACTTTCTTTATCAGTAACAAGCTAGCTTCTGCCGTTATTCCCTTTGGCTTATACCTGCTCCCGTCATTTGTTTTTCCGTTTATAAGACTGGATAGATTTGAACCAGTCACAACGTTTGATCTAACCGCCAATACGACAGCTAATGTTTTATCGGTCTATGGTCAGCTGTTGCTAATCCTATCTGTGACGCTTGTCGTCGGGTTTTTCAGACTAAAAAAGGAAGTGATCATTGATGATTCAACGGATGATTAGGCTTTTGGGGCAGAGGTATGAGAGAAAATTAGTTGTGTATGTCTTACTGCTGTTTTGCCTAATCAGTTTCAGCTTTCTCCAATTTAATCTGTCGTCATCAGAAAAAAATTTTTGGCTCTGGCAGCTTTATCTGACCAGTGATTTATACACTGCTATTGTGGGAGTACCCTTGGTCTGTTTAATCGGTAGCAGTTTTATCTCCAGACTATTTTTTCCGAGCCAACTAGCTCTACTACGTTTCAAAGATAAAAAACGGTTATTTAGGCATCAGTTCTTAGTACAGGTCATTTTTGGGATAACATTTGTCTGTTTACTGGCTTTAATGGGGATCCTGATTGGTATGTTTACAACAAATGTCAATGTGGCATGGACACCAGAAACGGTTAAGCACTACACAGACCTGTTTTCAGCACAGCCGTCTCTTGGCAGAAGCTTGCTTAGTCAAACTATCTTAGTCGCAATTAACTTTTACTGTTATTTATTCTTTTTGCTAAATCTTCATCAGTTTTGCCGACTGCTCTTCAGCGATAAGGTTTCTTTATTTTTAATGATAGCTTTTATCTTCTTTCAATCCTTTATCTATAAATTGACGATTTACTCACCTGTTCTTTCCTTGCTACCGATTTATCACTACCAAGCGGTTCATGTTGGAGCTGTTTGGGAAAACATGGTGTACTGGCTGTCTGGTAACCTTTCTTTGATAGCGATGACCTATATTCTGGCGATAAGACGGAACTATACAGACTAAGGAGATGCGATGTTAACAGTCTTGTTCAAGAAAAATATAACCCCAAAAATCGTACTTGCTGTGCTGGTGTTCTTTTTCCTGCTTCATTTATCGGGTCACTATATGCTCGGTACGGAGGCTGAAGAGAGTGTGCTAGATTACTACCAGCTGAATTATCGCCATTTTTACCTTATTGCTAAGCACATCTCACCTATTCTCTTGTTCTTGTTTTTATTTGTGTTTAAGATTGATATGACAGAGAGTTATACTGGTTTACTCATTATGCGACAGGGCAATCAATATAAACACTTGTTGGACATCAGTTGCTATATCGCCTTGGTGGGAGCTGTTTACTGGTTGCTTTATTTTCAGGTGTTTTACCTCTTATCCGGAACCAGCCACATGCTCTCTCTTAGGGAGATGATCAGGTTGATAGTCATCATTGCTCAAACAAGCAGTTTATATTTTTGTTTATCTAGGGTGTTTAGAAATGCCCAAACAGCGGCGCTCATCTCTTGCGCAACCGTGGTTTATTTGAGTATGCAATCGCAAGGCATGGCTGATTGGCTCACATTAAGTCCAGTTCCGTTAATGGTCATCGTTACTAATCTACTTTTCATCATTATTGACATCACTAAGAAAGGAGTATTGCATCTATGAAGACAATTGAGATTAAGGAGATGTCGTTCTCTTTTGGGAGGCAAGATATTTTTAAACAGCTTAACGTCTCCTTTGCTTCTGGAGAAATCGTGGGCATCACTGGTAAAAATGGTTCTGGGAAGTCGGTCTTGTTTAAAATCATTGCTGGCTTGGCAAAGCCAAAAGAGGGTGAAGTCTGGGTCAATGGGAGAGAGGTTGCGACATCCACACGGTTTGCGGACAAGATTGGGGTACTGATTGAGGAACCATCGTTTTTGCCTGAGCTGACGGCTTACGATAATCTAGCTCTGCTATTGAGCATTAACCAAAACGTTTCCAAGGAAGTCATAGAAGGTGCGCTGGAGGCGGTGGATTTGCTGGCATTTAAGGATAAGAAAGTCAAGCACTTCTCTTTGGGCATGAAAAAGAAAATGGGCATCGCTCAAGCCATCATGGAGCATCCCAAGGTGTTATTGCTTGATGAGCCGATGAACGCTTTGGATGCAGATGCTGTGATGAAGATGAGAGATCTGTTTTTGCGACTGGCTAAACAAGGAACAACTGTTTTGATTGCTAGCCACAATCAAGAAGACATTGACTGTTTGTGTCACAAAGTGTACAAGGTTGAAGATTACAAGCTGGTCGAACAGTCATAGTGCGGTAAGTCAAGTATCGTTATAAAAATGAGCAATAGGGGCACTCACTCAATGAAACTACTTGCTCATTTTTATGTGGAGAGAAAGACTAGCTCAAGAGGCATTTTACAGCAGAAATATGACTTTTTTGCTGTTTTTTTTTATAATCAGGTTATGACACTATTAGATTTATTAAAGAAAAAATTTTTGAAGCCATCATCGAGCGAGGCGAGTGATGAGTATGGCGATGTCTCCTTGGAGGATACGGTCGTTTTTACTCAGCTGTCAGAAGAACCGCCTGCAAAACCGACCTACCGTCGGCGACGTAGCCAGAAGGATGACATGGAACAAGATGAGAGGACGAGTCTACTTAGCCGATTTCGGTTACCGACATCCCATCCCCTTCGTCGCTACTGGCGCCGTTACCATGTCGGCAAGGTGCTCTTACTCATGGCTGCGTTGTTTGGTCTTGTGGTAGGAGGCTACTTGTTTTATCTAGCCAAAACGGCCAAGGTCTCTGACCTTCAGGCTTCCCTAAAGGCTGTCACGGTCATCTATGACCGAAACAATGAGGAGGCAGGCAGCCTGTCTGGTCAAAAAGGCACCTATGTCGAACTAGATGCCATCAGTGACCAGTTGGAGCAGGCAGTGATTGCCACAGAGGACAGAACCTTTTATGACAATAGCGGGATTAACTTTCAGCGCACCTTTTTAGCGCTGTTGACTTTAGGGAAATCTGGTGGAGGCTCAACCATCACCCAGCAGTTGGCTAAAAATGCTTACCTGACTCAAGATCAGACCATCAAGCGTAAGGCCAGGGAATTTTTCTTGGCGCTAGAATTGACCAAAAAATACAGTAAAAACGACATCTTGACCATGTACCTCAACCACGCTTATTTTGGCAATGGGGTCTGGGGCGTGGAAGATGCCAGTCAGAAATACTTTGGGGTGTCAGCCGCTGAGCTGAGTTTAGATGAGGCGGCAACCTTGGCAGGTATGCTCAAAGGTCCAGAGATTTATAATCCCTATGCTTCTCTGGAAGAGGCCACCAATCGTCGAGATACGGTGTTGCAGTCCATGGTAGAGGCAGGCTACATCAGTCAGGAAGTTGCCGACCAGCATATGGCGGTAGCAATGGCAGAGCGTTTGGCTGATACCTATGCTGGCAAGGTGGATAATTACGCTTATCCTTCCTATTTCGACGCGGTGGTCAATGAAGCGATTGCCATGTATGGCTTGAGTGAGAAAGACATCGTCAACAACGGTTATCGGATTTATACCGAGCTTGATCAGAACTATCAAAGTGGCATGCAACAGACGCTTGATAATGATGAGCTGATTCCTGTATCTGAGATTGATGGCAGTCAGGCGCAGGCGGCCAGCGTGGCTCTAGACCCGACGACAGGAGGTGTTCGTGGTCTGGTCGGTCGTGTCAATAGCAGTGAACAGCCGACCTTTAGAACCTTTAACTTTGCAACTCAAGCCGAGAGAAGTCCGGCATCAAGCATTAAACCCTTGATTGTCTATGCGCCAGCTCTTGCCAACGGCTGGGCAACAGATAGTCTCTTGCCGAATAGCCATCGTGATTTTAACGGCTATGCCCCACACAACTTTGGCGGTTATGAGTCTGAGGATGTGCCTATGTATCAAGCCTTGGCCCAGTCTTATAATATCCCAGCGGTGTACTTGACCGAGAAGATGGGGATTGACCAAGCCATCGCTTATGGCAAACAGTTTGGCTTAGAGATGGATAAGGCTAATCGAGAATTAGGCATTGCGCTGGGTGGTAGTGTAACGACCAATCCGTTAGAGATGGCGCAGGCTTATGCGACATTTGCTAATGGCGGGGTCATGCCTAAGGCCCACCTCATCACCCGAATCGAGACAGCAGACGGACGTGTGATTAAAACCTACAAGCCGACAAGTCAGCGCATTTTGATCAAGGCTGTAGCAGACCAGATGACCAGCATGATGCTGGGGACTTTTTCAAACGGTACAGGGGTGCGTGCCAATGTCTACGGTTATACCTTAGCAGGGAAAACAGGAACAAGCGAAACAGCATTTAACCCAGAGCTTGTTGGTGACCAGTGGGTGATTGGTTATACGCCTGATGTGGTCATCAGCCAGTGGGTCGGCTTTGAGCAGACCGATGAGAACCACTACCTCAGTGATGCTAACGCTTATATGGCACCACAGCTCTTTAGCACGCAAGCGAGCTATATCTTGCCTTACACGGCAGGCACGTCTTTTTCTGAGGAAAATAGCTACGCGCTGGATGGTATCGCCCCAGAATATACTGATGAAGCCAGCCAAACAGAATCTCAAGACATCATCGATGGGCTTCGCCAATCAGCTCAAGAAGCCGCAGACAAACTTCGCCAAGCCGTCGACGACTCAGGTTTAAGAGAAAAAGCCCAGAACCTCTGGAATCAGCTGATCAATTATTTCAGATAAGTTGCCAATTGCTGTCAGATATGATAGAATAGGGTGTAAAAGGAGGCCTTATGGCACAAAAAAAAGCAAGTCTAGCCTGTACAGATTGCGGTAGCCGTAACTACTCGATTAGTGTCAGTAGCAACCCAAAACCCACTCGGCTAGAAGTCAAGAAATTTTGCAAGCATTGTAAACAGTACACCTTACATAAAGAAACACGATAGGAGAGCTCATGGGCATTTTTAAGGTTTTACGAGATACCACTTGGCCAACACCAAAACAGGCATGGAAGGACTATATTTCCATTCTTCAGTACACCGCATTTTTCACACTCATCATTTTTATCTTTGACAAACTCTTGTCACTAGGTATTTTTGAGTTGATTAACAAATTTTAACCTGAATCAACAGAGGCTTCATCATCAACTAATGTTGAACGATACTGACATCGAGAGAGAATCAGAGTTGTCTTCTCTCGTTTTTTCTTCTATTTTTGGCTCTATAATTTCTGTAGTGGGTAAATCCACCATGGAGATTATAGAGCCTTTTGAGTGTAGAAAAAAAGTTCCATATGACCTACAATGAAAAGTGCTTAAACAACTCATTAGAAAGACA
>NZ_JBGTZB010000060.1:0-6528 GCF_041807825.1 Streptococcus sp. E24BD
CGAAGCCATCAAGGCAGAAGTTGCTAAGCTTGTTAAATCGACAAGCCGTTCAGCTACAGCTCCTGCAGCTTCAGCACTAGCCTCAGCGACAGTAGGTAAGAAGGGACTCCCTGCAACAGGCGATGCCCACACAGCTCTAGCTGCTGTCGGCGCAACAGCCCTCTTATCAGCCCTAGGTTTAGCCGGACGGAGAAGACGAGCTAGATAAGCTAATCTGATAATACAAAAACAACAGTTTTAATGCTGTTGTTTTTGTTGGTGAAGTTATCATTATTATGATTATGTTTTAAAATATTATACTCAATATGACAATGGCTCTATCACTTTAGAACTAATGTGACTAGCTAAGACAAAAATTTTTTCAAAGCGGTGCCTATTAGCCTTACCACGAGTATTTTGACCACAGAGATAGATACTCAATCTATTATTGTTAATGTTGACAATAATATAGCTTTCTAGTTTATTAAACGACAGTAAGCGCATGTTGTTTTCAATTCTAGATTACATAAAAGTACTTCCAGTGGGGGTTAAAAAGTATTGTTCTCAAAAATTATATTAAATCTATACCTGATTAGAGTTTTAGTTGCAAATAGTTTATTTATAGGACTAGGAAATAGAAGATGATAAATCCTTTTTTTTGTGGTAGAATGAAGAGTACTATATGAAAAGCGGAGAAAAGTATGAACATTTACGATCAATTACAGGCGGTGGAAGACCGCTATGAAGAGTTAGGCGAGTTGCTCAGTGACCCAGAGGTGGTATCTGACACCAAACGCTTTATGGAATTGTCTCGCGAAGAGGCAAACACGCGTGAAACGGTCGCTGCCTACCGTGAGTATAAGGCGACTATACAAGCCATCGCAGATGCAGAAGAGATGATTAAAGAAGCAGGTGGCGACAAGGATTTAGAGGAAATGGCTAAAGAAGAGCTCAAAGAGAGCAAGGCCGCTAAGGAAGCTCTCGAAGAGCGATTGAAAATCCTGCTCCTACCTAAAGACCCGAATGACGATAAAAACATCATCTTGGAGATTCGTGGTGCAGCAGGTGGTGACGAGGCGGCCCTCTTTGCCGGTGATCTTCTAGCCATGTACCAGAAGTTTTCCGAAAGCCAAGGCTGGCGCTTTGAAGTCATGGAGACGTCTTACAATGGTGTCGGTGGAATCAAGGAAGTCGTGGCGATGGTATCAGGTCAGTCGGTTTACTCTAAACTGAAATACGAATCTGGTGCCCACCGTGTGCAACGTGTCCCTGTGACCGAAAGCCAAGGCCGTGTCCATACATCGACAGCGACAGTTCTTATCATGCCTGAAATCGAAGAAGTCGAGTATGACATTGACTCGAAAGACCTCCGTATCGACATCTACCACGCTTCTGGTGCAGGTGGTCAGAACGTCAATAAGGTGGCAACGGCTGTCCGTATTGTTCACTTGCCGACCAACATCAAGGTCGAGATGCAGGAAGAGCGGACCCAGCAGAAGAACCGTGACAAGGCCATGAAGATTATCCGTGCCCGTGTGGCGGATCATTTTGCCCAGATTGCGCAAGACGAGCAGGATGCGGAGCGCAAGTCTACCATCGGTACAGGTGACCGTTCAGAACGCATTCGCACCTACAATTTTCCGCAGAACCGTGTCACCGACCACCGTATCGGTCTGACCCTGCAAAAGCTGGATACGATTTTATCTGGGAAGATGGACGAAGTGGTGGACGCCCTCGTTCTCTACGACCAGACCCAAAAACTGGAAAAGTTGGCCAACTAATGCGGTTGGGACAGGTCTTGTCTTCTTTGGAAGACCGTGTTGAAGCCGCAGGAGCAGAGCGAGCTGCCCTTGCCTACGTCTTTCGTGAGCTCAAGGGCTGGAGCTTGACCGATTTGGTTTTGCAGCTGTCACAGCCGATTACGCTAGCAGACGAGGCACTCTTGACTGAGTTAGCGGACAAACTCAGCCAGCATCTTCCCGCCCAGCACCTGACAGGACGCGCCTACTTTCGAGAGTTGACGCTCTTGGTGGACAGCCGTGTCCTCATCCCTCGCCCTGAGACGGAGGAGTTGGTCGATTTGATTCTTTTAGAAAATAGCAGAGCGGATTTGCGGGTTCTGGACCTGGGGACAGGCAGCGGGGCTATTGCCCTTTCCCTCAAGCAAGCTAGACCCGATTGGCAGGTGACAGCGAGTGATTTGTCAGCCGATGCTCTGGCAGTCGCTCGTGAAAATGCCCAAAAGCATGACCTTGCGGTTACCTTTATCCAGTCAGATGTCTACGATGGGTTACCTGAGACCTATGACCTTATTGTCTCTAACCCACCCTACATTGCTTACGCAGACCAGCATGAGGTCGGAGAGAATGTCTTGCGCTATGAGCCGCATACCGCTCTTTTTGCCGAAGAAGAAGGATTGGGCATTTATCGACAAATCTTGATAGATGCCCAGCAGCACCTGACACCAAATGGTAAGATTTATCTAGAAATTGGCTACAAGCAAGGTCAAGCGCTAAAAGCCTTAGCTCAGCAGTATTTACCCGATAAGCGCATGCGGGTCTTGACAGACAGCTACGGCAAAGACAGAATGGTGGTGATGGATAATGGCTGATTTGGGTCAGGTCTTAGAAAACGGTGGGGCAGTCGTCCTGCCGACTGAGACCGTTTACGGGATCTTTGCCAAGGCACTGGATGAAGAGGCTGTGAATCAGGTCTATGCCCTCAAGCAACGCCCTCGAGACAAGGCACTCAATCTGAACGTCTCAAATCCGAACGATATTCGAAAATTCAGTCAAAACCAGCATATTTTTTTAGAAAAGCTGTATAATGAGTTTATGCCAGGACCGTTGACCATCATCTTAGAAGCCAACGACCGAGTGCCACACTGGGTCAACTCTGGTCTGGGGACGGTCGGTTTTCGGGTGCCAAATCACCCTGTGACCTTAGACTTGATTGCCCAGCATGGACCATTGATCGGTCCTTCCGCCAATCGGTCAGGCCAAGCCAGTGGCATCTCTTTCGAGGACATCATGGCAGAGTTTGACGGTCAAGTGACGGGCTACGCAGATGATGCCGCCCTGACAGGACAGGACTCGACCATTTTGGACTTGTCTGGTGACAGAGCGACCATTTTACGACAAGGAGCCATCACCAAGGCACAACTCCTTGAAGTTGTGCCAGAGTTGAACTTTTAGGAGGATTAGTATGCTCAGATGTTTACACGATAAAGATGTCTCACAACTGTCGATTATCAATAAGTTGGCGTTAGGGTATTCTTTTTCAGAAGAGAAGACTGCCCAGCAATTAACTAAATTATCGGCAGATGATCACCATTTTCTGCTTGGCTATGGCGACCCTGAAACAGGAGAGTTCTTAGGCTATGTTCACGCTCAAATCTATGAAAGTTTGTACTCGCCGACAGGTTTTAATGTCTTGGCTCTGGCAGTTCACCCTGAACATCAAGGGAAGGGAATCGGTCGGTGCTTAATTGCAGGTTTAGAGGATGAAGCTAAGGCTAGAGGATATGCCTTCATCCGCCTGAATTCAGCTTCACATCGTCTGGAGGCGCATGAATTTTACCGCAGGATTGGCTACGATGGGGATAAGACGCAGCTACGATTTATCAAGTTATTTGAGGAAGGGAACGATGATTGAACGTGAACCAGATGTTCCCGAGTTGACCGCGGATGACATGGCTTTGCTGACGGAGGCGGTCTTTGGGCAAGATCAGTTGCCTCAGGTCTGTGACTTGGGCTTTATCTTTTCGAGCACCCACCCCTTGCATTGGGAGAAGGCTGTCGAGGCTTATCGACAGGGCTATGTTAGCCAGTTTTTAGTGACGGGTGGTCGAAGCAAGACAGGACAGGCTCATCCTGATTGGCCAGGAGGTGATCGGACAGAGGCTGAGGTCATCATCGAGCACTTGGTGGCTGGGGGCGTTCCACGGCAGGCCATTCTGCATGAGAACCAATCGACCAATTCCTTGGAAAATGTTCTATTTGCTAAGGATTTGATTGATTTTTCACGCGTTAAGAGCATTTTGGTCATTTGCAAGAGCCATGTGGCAGGGCGTCAGCTACGAACCCTAGCCCAGCATCTTCCAGATGATATTGACCTTATCTCTTATCCCTTTGATACAGCTTATAAAGGACAGATAATTCGTCGGTCAGACTGGATGACCTCTGACATCGGTCGCCGACGGGTCTGGGGAGAATACCTGCGCCTCGTTCGCTACGGAGAACTGGGGCATTTGAAACCATTGGATAACCAACTTAAAGGAGTACACTTATGATTTTTGACAAGGAAGATTACAAGGCCTTTGACGCTGACCTTTGGGCAGCGGTACAAGCCGAAGAGCAGCGCCAGCAAAACAACATCGAGCTGATTGCCTCTGAAAACGTGGTGTCTAAGGCTGTTATGGCAGCTCAGGGCACCCTATTGACCAACAAATACGCCGAAGGCTACCCTGGCAAGCGCTATTATGGCGGCACAGACTGTGTGGACGTGGTGGAAAATCTGGCGATCGATCGAGCGAAAGAAATTTTCGGCGCTAAGTTTGCTAATGTGCAGCCCCACTCAGGCAGTCAGGCCAACGCGGCGGCTTACATGGCGCTGATTGAGACGGGAGACACGGTGATGGGTATGGACTTGTCCGCTGGTGGCCACCTCACTCATGGGGCGACAGTGAGCTTTTCGGGCAAACAGTACAACTTTGTCCACTACACGGTTGACCCTGAGACCCACCTCCTCGACTACGATGCCATTCTGGAGCAGGCCAAGGCCGTACAGCCTAAGCTTATCGTGGCAGGAGCGTCCGCCTATTCCCGTACTATTGACTTTGCAAAATTCCGTGAGATTGCGGACAGCGTCGGTGCCAAGCTGATGGTGGACATGGCGCACATTGCTGGTCTGGTGGCGTCTGGCCATCACCCAAGCCCAGTACCATATGCCCACATTACCACAACAACCACCCACAAGACCCTTCGTGGCCCACGCGGTGGCTTGATTTTGACCAACGATGAAGAGATTGCTAAGAAAATCAACTCAGCCATCTTCCCAGGCCTGCAGGGTGGTCCACTCATGCACGTCATTGCTGCCAAGGCAGTTGCCTTTAAGGAAGTCCTAGACCCTGCCTTCAAGACCTACGGTGAGCAGGTCATCAAAAACACCCGTGCTATGGCGGAGGTCTTTCTCAAACATGACAAGTTTAAAGTCATCTCAGGCGGGACAGATAATCACCTCTTCTTAGTGGACGTGACTGGCGTGGTTGAGAGTGGCAAGGTTGCCCAGCACCTGTTGGACGAAGTCAATATCACCCTCAATAAGAACTCGATTCCTTTTGAAACCCTATCACCCTTCCAGACCTCTGGTATCCGTATCGGCTCTCCAGCCATCACTAGTCGTGGTCTCGGTGAATCAGAAGCGACCAAGATTGCCGAGCTCATTATCAAAACCTTGGAAAATGCTGACAAGCCAGACGTGCTTGATCAGGTGCGTGCTGAGGTTAAGGCGATTACGGATGCCTTTCCGCTTTATAGTTAACCAGAAGAAAGGAACTTAAAATAATTTCAGAATATGTCTTACTTTGTGCCCCTTACCGATTTGAAAATCGGTTTGTGACTGAACTTGATAAAGAAATAGTTGATAAAGAATTACTTCCAATTGTTTTACCGAATGTAAATATCTTGACACGATTTTTAGTAAAACACGGTCTAAAAAAGAATTTTGGTATTGTGAATAAACATACTTTGGTTAATGAAATCAGAGCTCTAAAACAAGGCGACTACCGTAGGTTAAGAATGAAGAGAAGGCTTTGACAGCTGTCCTAGAGGAGTTAACTGAGGATACAAACTTGCTGGAGATTCTAGGTCGCTTACAAGCTTTAAGCAAAGGAAAAGGGGTACAAGGTTTTGATGATTGTCGTATCATCGATGTCTTGACCAAGGCTTATGCAGGAAAGCTTGTGAGTCAGGCGGAGTTTCAGGAGCTATTTGACCAAGAGACTACTCGTATCAAGCAAGATTATGAGAGTTGGGAACAGTATTTGGCATCTTGTGTTTTAGGGAAAATTTTACAATTTGCACCCACATCTTCGACGATTGTGACGGAAGAGAGTTTTATTTTAGCGATTTATGGTTACTGCCTGGCTAAAGTTAACGCTTTCTCATTTGCATCTTTCTGGGTTGATACTAACTTGGAACAACTGGGACAAGTTTTGGCTGATGTGCTCGGCTTTGATTATGAGCAAGATAAAAAAGATATGCGGGGAATTGAGGAATAGCTAGTACCAGCCATCTCTCCTTATAGGGCTCTTTGTCAACTGTAGTGGGTGAGTTATATTTACTGACGAGTGAGAAGCAACTTGGTTCTCACTCGTTTTATTTGGTTATTTTAGCTAATTAATCTTATTTATCTGTTTTATATTATGAAAAGGCACCCCTTTTCTGTACAATTTTTATAAAGTGTTTTTGTTAAGCGATAACTCGCTTAACCATAGGTGTTTGGTAATCGAGACTACCGTGAATGCGATGATGGTTCCACCAGTGGACA
>NZ_JBGTZB010000061.1:0-6326 GCF_041807825.1 Streptococcus sp. E24BD
GTCCACTGGTGGAACCATCATCGCATTCACGGTAGTCTCGATTACCAAACACCTATGGTTAAGCGAGTTATCGCTTAACAAAAACACTTTATAAAAATTGTACAGAAAAGGGGTGACTTTTCAGAGTCTACCCTAGCAATACCTAAAGGAGCACACATGACAACCTCTTACACCATTCACAACACCTTTGCGGATTGTAGCGTGAAAGAGCTTCTAGAGAAGCACTTACTCATTCCTCGAAAAATTAGGCATTTCCTACGGACAAAAAAGCATCTCTTGGTCAATGGCAGAGCTGTCAACTGGCAGAGCTCAGTCCATCTCGGAGATGTCATCAATCTAACCTTTGATGAGGAAGACTACCCTCAAAAAACACTGCCTGCTGGCAATGCTGACCTCATTGACTGCCTCTACGAAGATGACCACCTCATCATTGTTAACAAGCCAGAAGGGCTCAAGACCCATGGCAATGAGCCCACAGAAATCGCTCTGCTCAATCATGTCTCCACCTATGCTGGCTGCGTCTGCTATATCGTCCATCGATTAGACATGGAAACGAGCGGTGCTGTGCTATTTGCCAAAAATCCCTTTATCCTCCCTCTGCTGAACCGCCTCCTGGAGCAAAAACGTATCAAGCGCCAGTACCTCGCTCTGGTTGATGGTATTCTGCCCAAGACTAGGACGATTAGCGATAAAATCGGTCGTCATCGGCATGATCGGCGAAGACGCGTCGTTGATCATCGACACGGACAAGTAGCCCTCACTCGAGTAAGCCCAGTTCAGTTTGACGGGCAGCAAACGCTCGTTAGTTGTCAGCTCGAAACAGGACGCACCCACCAAATCCGTGTCCACCTGTCACACCAGGGACTGCCCTTATTAGGCGATCCGCTTTATCATCCCAAACCTAAAGGCAGGCTCATGCTTCATGCCCATCAACTCAACTTCACCCATCCCCTCACACGTCAAGAGATTGCCGTCACTTGTTCGTCTGAAACCTTTGAGCAAGCCCTCAAAACTCCCTAGCAATTTATTGATAGGGAGTTCATTTTATTTTGGAGTTGATAGGGCAAAAAGTGGTGATAACGGACGCTTTTCATGGATGCGGATAATCGCTTCAGCAATCAAATCTGCGATTGAAATCTGTTCAATCTTATCAATGACACGATTTTCTGGAAGGAAGATGGTGTCTAACACCACCAGTTTTTCAATAGCAGAGCGCTCAATATTATCCAAGGCAGGTCCTGATAAGACAGGGTGCGTACAGCTGGCATAAACCGAAACAGCTCCCGCATCACGCAGAGCATCTGCAGCGTGACAGATTGTCCCTGCTGTGTCGATCATGTCATCAATTAAAATACATGTTTTCCCAGCGACACTACCGATGATATTCATCACTTCACTTGTATTCATCTTGTCAACGCTACGGCGCTTGTCAATAATTGCCAGTGGAGTTTGTAAAAACTGGGCCAATTTTCTCGCCCGAGGCACGCCACCGTGATCTGGGCTGACCACCACATAGTCTTCTCCAGTCATCCCACGTCGAATGAAGTAGTCAGCAATCAGTGGCGCTCCCATCAAATGGTCAACAGGAATATCGAAAAACCCTTGAATCTGAGACGCGTGCAAATCAACCGTCAACAAACGGTCAACACCAGCAATTTCAAGCATGTTGGCAACTAATTTGGAGGTAATTGGTTCACGTGAACGTGCCTTTCTATCCTGACGAGCATATCCATAGTAAGGCATGACAACATTTACAGTCTCTGCACTCGCACGTTTCAAGGCATCTACCATAATCAAGATTTCCATCAGGTTATCATTGACTGGTGAACTAGTGGATTGTAAGATAAAGACATGATGACCACGAATCGATTCTTCGATATTGACTTGAGTTTCACCATCTGAAAACTGACGAACAGATGACTTCCCAAGCGGGATACCGATAATATCAGCTACTTTTTCAGCTAACTCTTGGTTAGACGATAAGGCAAAGAGCTTCAAATTTGAATACGACATAGAACCCTCCAAAAATTTTCGTTACCTCTATTGTAACCCTTTTTAGCGGAATTTTCAATAAGAAAAGGAAATAAGATATTGACTTAAAGAGCCATTGCCAAATAACAACCCGAATCTATTTATCAAGTTGTCTCAAATATTTAATAATCTAGTCTTGCTAGCTGAGCCTTTTAATATAAAAAACAGGACTTTTCCAAGTCCTGATAATGCACTCTAATTTGGATAGATGTAAGATACAACCCCTTCGCTAGTGGTTGTTGGGTTAAACCAACCACGGTGGTTATCAATGTAGCGTTTGCCCATCATGTTAGATTCTTGGACTTGAATCTTCGTATCGCTTTCAACAGCAACAACGTAAGCAACGTGACCATAACCATGATAGCCACCTGTCCACACTGCAACAGCGCCTACAGCCGGTGTCGTACCAACACGGAAGCCAGCAGCACGGGCACTCGCTGCCCAGTCACCACCATTACCCCAATAGTTTCCAACCCATGGAGCCAATTGTTTGACACCCCATGTACACTCACCAACAGGATAGGTGCTGTAATCATAAGATACTGTTGTCGTAGCGGCAGTCGTGTAAGTTTGTTGAGTTGCTGGGGCAGCTGCTTGTGCTGGTGCTACTAACGTCTGCACAGTAGGGGCAGCTGACTCCTGCACTGGAGTTGCAACCGCTGCACGAGAAGCTGCAATAGACTGCACCTGAGCCTCAGCTTGAGCCTTGGCCTCCGCTTCTGCACGAGCTTTTTCCTCAGCTGCTACACGAGCTTTTTCCTCAGCTACACTCTTTGCAGACAAGAGACTAGCTTTTTCCTCTTCAGCAGTTGTCAGAGAAGCTTGTAAATTAATTTGAGCAACTTCTAACTCTGCCTTTTGAACATTTAAAGCATAGGTGTTCTCGGACAAGGTCACAAGGTTTGCCTCAACAGTGTTAATAGCTTCTTGGTTAGCCTTTTGTTTTTCTTCGATATTGGTTTTATCCGATTGTTGTTGCTTCAACAATTTTTCATTAGCTGAAATAACCTTACGAATCGCCATGATTCGGCTAACCATTTCTGATAACGAGTCAGCTTCTAAAACTGTATTGATATACGTTGATGCTTGTTGATTTTTCTGTGCACTACGTGCTTGCTTTTTCAACTGACCATTTCGTGCCACAATTTTTTGTGACAAGCTATCAATCTCTGCAATCAATTCTTTTGACTCAGCTTGTAACTCTTCGTTTGTTTTAGTGAGCTCATCTTGCTGCGCTTCTAAATCAGCAACTTGTTTTTCTAAACTGGAAACTTGACTTTGAGCTTGTGCTTGTTCTGCTGATAGATTAGCGATGGTCGCATCGGTCTGCGCAATCTTCTTGTCAAAATCTTCAGCAAAAACAGACAGTGGTGCAACTGTATTCAAGAATAATCCACTAACCAATGCTGCTGAAATAATTTTATTTTTCATAGAATAGACACTCCTTCTAGTTTAAGACATTACCTATTTTAACAAAAAAAAGGGCTGAGTATGTTACACCTATATTACAGTTCGGTTGATATTTGACGAAAATCAACACCCCTAAATAAAACCGGTTCTAGGTAACGAAAGAAGAAAAATAAGGTCATCCCATTAAACAGTATCGTCCCAGGCATTTGACGATTAAAGAACTCTGAAAATGTCACCGTTGTTAACTGGTAAAAATAGCCCAGCCAGTAGAGGCCTACTGGAAATAACACCTGTAAGAGAACTAAGGCAAAAGCACGATCCCATTTCCCCTTTAGCCAGTAACGCCTAGTGATTGATAAAATAAAATAAACCAATGGAAATAGTACGGTCGCAAGCCCAATGGTCAGTAAATAATGCTGATCGTAAAATAACCCCAGCAAGACTAGGCTAAGATAACTGAAAAGATCCCGCCATAGGATACTGATATAGAAAATACTAATCAAGAGAAACTGACTCGTTACCAGCCAGCGGAAGTCAGTCAAGCCAGATAGGAAAAAGGAAATCTGCCCATCCAAGAAAAAAGTCACCAGCATAATTAACCAGAGGAGAACACGTTTCTTAATCATTTCCACCCTCCCCTATTAGTGTCACAGAAGTCAAGCTGGTATTATTGACAGCAGGCGTCACATAAGCCATCAGAGCTTGGTCTTCTGTCCGAGCAATTTCCTTAACCTGCCCAATGGTGATTCCCTCTAGCCCGGTGCCATCAAGCCCACTAGTCAAAACTTTATCACCAACCTTAATCGGCAGTTGCTGATTAAACTGACTTAGCTTAAGGGCCTCTTTTTCAGTATCATAGCCGAGCACCATGCCGTACAAGGTTCCTGATGCTGTTTCTATTCTTGCGCCAATTGCCGTTTGACGAGCCGTATTAGTCAGTAACTCAACCTGAGATGTCGTGTCATTCAGCTGGCTAATGGTTCCAACAAGACCCTTATCTGTCACTGCAAGCATGTGTGATGTTACCTGATCTTTCGCCCCTTTATCCAGTGTAACCATTTCTAGCCAAGATAAGGTCGAGCGATAAATCACACGAGCAGAGAGAAGTTGCTGTGCTGAAATTTCTTTCTTGATTGACAATGCCTCACGGAGTGTCGCATTATCATTTTCCAAACGCTCAATGATACGATCTTGATTTTCTAAGGTTGACAAACGTTGTTTCAGCGATTTATTTTCATTATAGGCTTGAAACAAGTCCGTAACTTCCTGCCCAAAATCAGTAGCCAAGTCTACAGGTAATCTCATGAAGCTGGTGAACTGAGCTAGAACAGCTGCTGGAAAATTAGCCAGCTGCTTTGTTGCTTCTCGATTACCCGAGACAAAAAAAAGCAATGATACCAGTAACAAAGCACTTGTCATTGCAAAAATAATCCATTTAGAAAAACGTCGTTTCTTCATCTTAGCACCCTCACTTAACAAAAAACGAGATAACTATCTACCTCGTTTACTTACGGAGAATGAGGGATTCGAACCCTCGCGCCAGTTACCCGACCTAACGATTTAGCAAACCGTCCTCTTCAGCCTCTTGAGTAATTCTCCAAGACATTATATCAGCACTAAGCTATTTTAACTATGGCGCGAGACGGAATCGAACCGCCGACACATGGAGCTTCAATCCATTGCTCTACCAACTGAGCTACCGAGCCTTATTGCGGGAGCAGGATTTGAACCTACGACCTTCGGGTTATGAGCCCGACGAGCTACCGAGCTGCTCCATCCCGCGTTAATAATAATTTTCAAATAATAGCTGAGCAATAAACTCAACTACTATCTTAAGGAGGATGTGGGATTCGAACCCACGCACGCTTTTACACGCCTGACGGTTTTCAAGACCGTTCCCTTCAGCCGGACTTGGGTAATCCTCCGCTAAATGGACCTTGTAGGACTCGAACCTACGACCGCTCGGTTATGAGCCGAGTGCTCTAACCAGTTGAGCTAAAGGTCCAAAGTCATCCACAATATGAAAATAGCGGCGAAGGGGATCGAACCCCCGACCTCTCGGGTATGAACCGAACGCTCTAGCCAGCTGAGCTACACCGCCACATATCGGGAAGACAGGATTCGAACCTGCGACATCTTGGTCCCAAACCAAGCACTCTACCAAGCTGAGCTACTTCCCGAAAATGCACCCTAGAGGAGTCGAACCTCTAACCGCCTGATTCGTAGTCAGGTACTCTATCCANTCATCTTCTTTTAGAAGAATGCCGGCTACATGACTTGAACACGCGACCCTCTGATTACAAATCAGATGCTCTACCAACTGAGCTAAGCCGGCCTATTGCTTAATGCGGGTTAAGGGACTTGAACCCCCACGCCCGAAAGCGCCAGATCCTAAATCTGGTGCGTCTGCCAATTCCGCCAAACCCGCATTCATGACTCGTGCTGGGCTCGAACCAGCGACNAGATCCTAAATCTGGTGCGTCTGCCAATTCCGCCAAACCCGCATTCATGACTCGTGCTGGGCTCGAACCAGCGACCCATTGATTAAAAGTCAATTGCTCTACCAACTGAGCTAACGAGTCTAACCTATTTTATTCTATCCAAGATAATAAGTAGAAAGACTGCTGTCTTTCATTATCTGGTTACTTGAAACATCACGGTGTGATGTTTCAACGGTCCCGACGGGAATCGAACCCGCGATCTTCGCCGTGACAGGGCGACGTGATAACCGCTACACTACGGGACCTATTAAGTTTCCTTAATAATGGGAGTTAACGGGATCGAACCGCTGACCCTCTGCTTGTAAGGCAGATGCTCTCCCAGCTGAGCTAAACTCCCCAACGAGGATTTCTCCTCAGTATCTGCTAAGCAACTACCATATCTCA
>NZ_JBGTZB010000062.1:0-5670 GCF_041807825.1 Streptococcus sp. E24BD
AACAATTTGTTGCTTAAAGTCATCACTAAATTGACGACGGATTTTTCTAGACATAGAGTTCTCCTGTTTTCTTTAGTGTAGAACACTTTATAAATTCTGTCTAGTTTAGTGTAACCGATTCAAGGGAACATCTCTATGCTATTACACACGACATCTTTTATACTTCCATTTTTGGAAAGGAAACCGCTATTTTTGATATCCTTAAACCAAAGGAACCCCAACTACTAGCTGTTTTAGAATACGCAATTTTATTAAGTATTCGACACGATGATACTGATGTTTTTATGGAACTCATTGCTTGCATTTTTATTTTAGATGTAGCTGATAAATTGTCAGTTTCTTGTCAAGAGCTCTGCTATTTTTATATGAAAAATACCCAGCTAAAAAATGGTAGTTTCAAAACACAGTCTAACTCTACTGCAAAAGAATCTTTTGAGGAGGTTTATCACACAACCTTGGTAGCGGGTATCATATTCTTTGTATTAGGAGGTTGTTATGAGTTTAAATCGGTCTAACTATGCCACACTCATTAAACATTATCACCAACAAGAACATGAAGATACTAAACTAACAGCAGAAAAACAAATGATTCTATTGCAACAATATGGTGTTAAAAGTTCAAAACAATTTTTGATAGCTCTTTGTTCAGGGGAACAATCAGCCATTGACAGACTATCTTTAATTGCTAACAACAAGCAACTATTTTTCACTATTTTTTTAGATGACCTTTTTCTTGAAAAGCTAACCTCTGCAGGTTATACGCTACTATTACTTCATCTTGTTAGCACTATCCCACAGAAGTTTATATCTCGTTATCTGGAGGTCTGTCATCTCGTCGCTGATAATGACGAGGAAGTTAATCATATTTGTCACCTTATACAGGAGTTTTGTCTATGTTAAAACAGTATTTCAAAAAAGAAATTCTACTTGGAGCAATTTTTATTATCCTATCTTGCCTAACAGCTCTTTATCTTCCCCTAGTCCTACGCCAATTAATTGATAGCCAAAAAGCGTCTCTCAATTTTTGGGTTCTTTTTAAAATTTTAGGTCTTTTTGCCCTTCAGGCTTTTTTACTATCTTCTGGAACTTATTTTATGGCTCTAAACGGGGAGAATATCGCTGAAACTAAGCGACAAGAGCTTACCCGTCACTTAATGCATCTCCCGCTCTCTTTCTTTCACTATGAAAAGAGCGGTGAGCTCTCCTCAAGAGTAGTCAACGATATTAATAATCTAGGGAATTTTTACGTGACCACTCTCCCCTCGCTCATCACTAGTAGTGTGACCATCATAGGGAGTGTTATTGTCCTTTTCTTGCTTGATTGGAAATTAACTCTAACGTTTTTTATTGCTCTCCCCTTGTTAGTTCTGCTATTGTTCCCCTTGTCCCAACTAAGCCAAAACAGTAGCGAACAATTACAAGAAGATACCAGCAGATTAACTGGACAGTTAAGCGAAACCTTTAAGGAAATTGAACTCATTAAAGCCGATAGTGGAGAGAACCAACGGCTCAATCACCTAAATGCTATCATCACGAAAATTAAACAGACTTCTCTCAAAGTTGACTTAATAAAATCCTTTGTTTCTCCGGTTGGTCTAATGTTTTTATTCGCCAGTATTGCCCTGATTTTTACCTATGGTGGTCAGCGGGTGGCAACTGGAGATTTAACTATTGGTACCTTGATTTCCTTTCTAGTCTACCTCTTTCAGCTCCTAAATCCTGTTGGAGCAATCGGGACTATCGTAACTGATTTTGCTAAAGTCAAAGGGGCAACTAAAGAACTGGACAGGTTATTGACCATTGAACAAGAAGACTTTTCACAAAAAAGAAATACTATTCCCAAAGGAAATCTTGTACTCGAAGAAGTCAGTTTTGGCTATCAAGCTGACCAAGATACACTATCTCATATCAATATGATTCTTCCCCTAGGACAAAAAATTGCCCTCGTCGGTCCATCTGGTTCTGGAAAAAGTACCTTAGCTCATCTTCTGGCTCGTTTTTATCAGCCAACCAGTGGTGTCATCAAACTTGCTGATCAAGATATTAGTTCCTTTTCTCTCAAAGATTGGCGTCAAGGATTAGCTCTAGTTTCTCAATCAGCCGCTGTCTTATCCGGAAGCCTACGAGATAACTTAACCTTCGGTCTCAATACCACTCCTAGCGAAACTGATATAGAACAAGCTCTAAAGGCTGCTGTTCTCTGGGAAGATGTCCAAAAATTGGAACAGGGTTTGGACACCTTTGTTGGTGAAGGAGGGAAACTCCTCTCTGGTGGTCAAAAACAGCGTCTACAAATCGCTAAAGCCTACTTAAAACAAGCTCATCTAATTATTTTTGATGAAGCAACAGCCAACCTTGACGCTGATGCTGAATTTGCTATCGGTCAAAGCATGAAACAACTTCTCCATAATAAGACAGCTCTAGTCATTGCCCATCGTTTGTCCACCATTCTAGATGCAGACCATATCTATTTCCTTGAAAATGGTCAATTGACTGGTAGTGGCAGCCACAACGATCTTCTAGCCAACCATTCCACTTATGCTCGCTTTGTTAAAGAGCAATTGCTGATGGATTAAATCTATAACCAATCTGCTCTCCACTGAGTTCAATCATCAGCGGAGAGCTTTTAACAAGCTCTACCTAACAGTCTCTATCTGCCAATTGAACAATCCCCTAAAGCGAATAGCACCTTGGGTATCTGTCCGATAGACCTTGATTCGTTGTTGTTCAAATCGCTCTAACGTTTCCTGGTGAGGGTGCTTATAGCGATTGTTCCGACCAGCAGAAATCAAGGCGAGCTTCGGCTTCGTATGCACCAAAAACTCTGGGTAGGAAGAACCTTTCGACCCATGGTGGCCAGCTTTTAGGACATCAACAGGCAAATCGGGATAATGTTTAATCAGTTCTAATTCCCCTGCTTCCAAATCACCTGTAAACAAAAAGTTCAAGCCTAATAAGCGACCATAAAGCACCAGTGAATCGTTGTTGCCACCATCTCCTGTCGTCCATGGATACAGCACCTGCAAATAACTCCCCATAAATGGCAACCTATCCCCAGCTGTCACTGTACGAACACGGACATTCATGGCTCTCAGGCGCTTCACAAATTCAGCATTCGTCAGACTCCCTTGACTAACCAAGACCTCCCCAATTGTAAACTCTTTAGCCACTTCCTCCATATCACCAATATGATCCGTATCGGTGTGGGTTAGCACCAGCTGGTCAATACGCCCAACTCCGCGACTTTTCAAATACGGAATTAGTGTGCGACTAGCATTGCTTGTGGTCTGCCGCTTCTGCCAATCCTCACCAGCCTCAAACTCAACACGTCCACCAACGTCAATTAGCAAGGTCTGACCAGAAGCAGCCCGCAGAAAAATGCTATCCCCTTGCCCAATATCGACAACAGTCACCTCGTTTTCTAAAGGATGTTTCGTTAAGGAAAATAGCAGAGCTAAAAGCAGGCTTAGGACAAGGACAACTTTTTTTCGGTAGCGGTAATCATAAAGCAAACCGAGACACAGCAACAGACTTAGTAAAACAAAGACACTCGGACTCCCAAGAACCAAAGACCGACTAGCCCAATCGCCAACAAACACTAAAAAGCGCTCCAATAAGACAAATAATACATTAAGAAAACTAAGATTTATCACTGGTAACAGAAGAAATGCCAAACTAAGAGCAGGCAACATGAGCCCATCAAACAGCAGTGATAGCAGAGCTGTTAACACAAGAGACAAGGGTTGAAAACTAGAAAAATAAAACATTAAGATAGGCAAAACAGCCAAAGCAAGCGCGACAGCTTCAATAACTTGCCGTTTAATCCCCGTAAATTCCTTAATTGTTAATAAGCAAAGAACAAAAGCGTAGCTACAAGATAAAATACCCCCAACTGTTAAAAAAGCATTTGGAACTAAACATAGTAAGCTCAGCATCGTTAAGCCAAGGTTATCCATACCTGTTACACCTAAACGTGACCAAAAGGACTGCAACAGGCTACGACAAACGGAGACCTGAAAACCCGTCAAGACAGCATAGCAAAAGGATAGTGGCACCTGCAAGAAATCAACTTGACGAACTGTCAGCCCTAATCTTAATAAGATTTTTCTAAACCAGCCGAGGAAGAAATCCACCTGCATCCCTGACAGGGCAAATAAATGAATAATACCAAGGCTAGAATAAAGCTCTGTCATGTCATCAAATGATTTATCCAAATGACCGAGTAAAAGACCAGTCATGTAATGCGTCATGGGCTCAGGAAAATGACCATAGATATAAACCAGCGCCTGTCGTCTCAACAAACGTAGGTAATCACCCAGACCAGATAAAAATCGTGGAGAAACCTCTTCCAACGATGTAACTTTAGCAACCTGATAGATTCCTTGTGTCTCAAGATAAGAATGGTAGTCAAAGCCCTTAAAATTTCGTTGACCCTCAGCCTCTGATAGCTCAAAACTGCCCGTCAAGCGAACAGGCTGAGTCAAGGTTTTGAAAAATTCTTGCTCTGTCTGGGCCTTTAGCTGGTAGAAGACCTGATAAACTCGTCCATCGGATTGCCCTCGAAAAGATAACTGATCACCGTTAATCTGTAGACTATCTGGTATGAGTGCTAAACTGGTTAGCTGAGCTGGCGCGGTAGTGTCTGCACGCTCTGCTTGATGGTGACGATAAGCAAACACTCCTGTAAAAACGCTTAAGATAAGAAGGGTTCTTAGAAAAATAGCTCTGCCATTTTTCCACAAACGCCAAAAACTGAACAATATGATGCCTACAAGCGACCAGTGAAATCGGTAAACGGTAAAGTAAGCTAGTAAACTCAAATAAGCCAACTGAATGGGTGGCAGTGGGAATCGCTTAATCAACTGTAATCTCCGAGCTAATCTTGTCAATGGTTTTTTGACCAATACCCGCAACCTGCTTGAGATCATCTACACTTGAAAAACGACCTACGGTTTCACGGTGGGTGATGATGTCTTTAGCTTTTTTAGCGCCGATACCTGTGATGGTTTGCAACTGAGCCTCATCAGCGGTATTCAGATTGATTTTTTGAGTAGAGGATGTTTCAGAGCCTGTTGCGACAACTGAAACATTTTCTCCTTGACTAGCGACATAAATCACCGCTTCATCTGCTAGTTTTTGTGCTAAATTCACAGACTTTTTATCCGCCAAATCAGTCAACCCTCCTGCCTTCATAATAGCATCATTCACACGGCTACCAGACGGTAGCTCATAAAGCCCTTCCTTAACAACAGCCCCTTTGACATCCACTGTAATCATGATAGACTCTGAGCTTTCTTCCTCAACACGATCACTCTTGACGTTTTTCTCCTCAACCTGTTGAATCTCTGGAAAATCATTCGGCAGACTGGGTTTCCCAAAAGCTTGACTGACAAGCACACCCGTCAATGCTACAATAATCCCCCCCATTAGCAGAGTTGTCCTCTTCTCCTTCAATCGTTCAATCCATTCTTCAACCATTTTTCCCTCCTTGTTCTATAAAACTATTCGTAATAATAACAAAAAAGATTGGCATAAAACCAATCTTTTTTTATTAACTTACCTAGCTCGTCTTCTCAGTCCGGCTAAGCCTAGGGCTGATAAGAGGGCTGTTGCGCCGACAGCAGCTAGAGCTGTGTGAACATCGCCTGTTGCAGGGAGTCCCTTCTTACC
>NZ_JBGTZB010000063.1:0-5327 GCF_041807825.1 Streptococcus sp. E24BD
ATGTGATAAGATATAACAGTTCTCGAAAGAGAGCATGAGTCTGAGAGAGCGGACGAAAAAAACTTTTAAAAAAGTTTAAAAAAGTAGTTGACAGTTTATCTTAGATTTGATAGAATATAGGAGTTGTCTCTTAGGAGACAACGCATGACCCTTGAGAACTGAACAAGACGAACCAAGTTGGGATTAGATGAGATGTTTAATCCCGTCAATAAACGGAAAAAGTCAGTAATGACTGAGACAAATCAACTTTTATATATATGAGAGTTTGATCCTGGCTCAGGACGAACGCTGGCGGCGTGCCTAATACATGCAAGTGGAACGCAGTCAAATCACCGGAGCTTGCTCCATCGAGTTGACTGAGTCGCGAACGGGTGAGTAACGCGTAGGTAACCTGCCTGATAGCGGGGGATAACTATTGGAAACGATAGCTAATACCGCATAACAACTATTCTCGCATGAGAAAAGTTTGAAAGGAGCAACTGCTTCACTATCAGATGGACCTGCGTTGTATTAGCTAGTAGGTAGGGTAACGGCCTACCTAGGCATCGATACATAGCCGACCTGAGAGGGTGATCGGCCACACTGGGACTGAGACACGGCCCAGACTCCTACGGGAGGCAGCAGTAGGGAATCTTCGGCAATGGGGGCAACCCTGACCGAGCAACGCCGCGTGAGTGAAGAAGGTTTTCGGATCGTAAAGCTCTGTTGTAAGAGAAGAACGTTAGTGGGAGTGGAAAATCCATTAAGTGACGGTATCTTACCAGAAAGGGACGGCTAACTACGTGCCAGCAGCCGCGGTAATACGTAGGTCCCGAGCGTTGTCCGGATTTATTGGGCGTAAAGCGAGCGCAGGTGGTTAGATAAGTCTGAAGTAAAAGGCAGTGGCTCAACCATTGTATGCTTTGGAAACTGTTTAACTTGAGTGCAGAAGGGGAGAGTGGAATTCCATGTGTAGCGGTGAAATGCGTAGATATATGGAGGAACACCGGTGGCGAAAGCGGCTCTCTGGTCTGTAACTGACACTGAGGCTCGAAAGCGTGGGTAGCGAACAGGATTAGATACCCTGGTAGTCCACGCCGTAAACGATGAGTGCTAGATGTTAGGCCCTATCCGGGGCTTAGTATCGAAGCTAACGCGATAAGCACTCCGCCTGGGGAGTACGGCCGCAAGGCTGAAACTCAAAGGAATTGACGGGGGCCCGCACAAGCGGTGGAGCATGTGGTTTAATTCGAAGCAACGCGAAGAACCTTACCAGGTCTTGACATCCCTCTGACCGTCCTAGAGATAGGATTTTCCTTCGGGACAGAGGAGACAGGTGGTGCATGGTTGTCGTCAGCTCGTGTCGTGAGATGTTGGGTTAAGTCCCGCAACGAGCGCAACCCCTATTGTTAGTTGCCATCATTCAGTTGGGCACTCTAGCGAGACTGCCGGTAACAAACCGGAGGAAGGTGGGGATGACGTCAAATCATCATGCCCCTTATGACCTGGGCTACACACGTGCTACAATGGTCGGTACAACGAGTCGCAAGTCGGTGACGACAAGCAAATCTCTTAAAGCCGATCTCAGTTCGGATTGTAGGCTGCAACTCGCCTACATGAAGTCGGAATCGCTAGTAATCGCGGATCAGCACGCCGCGGTGAATACGTTCCCGGGCCTTGTACACACCGCCCGTCACACCACGAGAGTTTGTAACACCCGAAGTCGGTGAGGTAACCGTTTGGAGCCAGCCGCCTAAGGTGGGATAGATGATTGGGGTGAAGTCGTAACAAGGTAGCCGTATCGGAAGGTGCGGCTGGATCACCTCCTTTCTAAGGAAAAGGATACTTGCGTTTGTCTTGTTTAGTTCTGAAGGGTTGTAAACTCATACAACGTATGTGGGGTCTTAGCTCAGCTAAGCGAAACCTTCAGGTTGAAGCTTTGTCGAAGCGTTAGCGCACGACAGGGACCAGCGGATACCACTCGATATCATATTGAAAAGAATTAAATAACGTTAATAGTACATACTATATGTACGGGGCCTTAGCTCAGCTGGGAGAGCGCCTGCTTTGCACGCAGGAGGTCAGCGGTTCGATCCCGCTAGGCTCCATAGGATAGGGAACTATCCTAGGGACCATTGACAATTGAATATCTATATCAAATTCCATTTATTAAAAAAGATAAATGAAATAGTAACAAGAAATAAACCGAAACGCTGTAGAGAACAAATTTAATTTTAAAGGTTAAGTTAATAAGGGCGCACGGTGGATGCCTTGGCACTAGGAGCCGAAGAAGGACGTGACTAACAACGAAATGCTTTGGGGAGCTGTAAGTAAGCGCTGATCCAGAGATGTCCGAATGGGGGAACCCACTAACTTGATGGTTAGTATCCAGTTCTGTTAAGGAGCTTGGAGGGAAGACGCAGTGAACTGAAACATCTAAGTAGCTGCAGGAAGAGAAAGCAAAAGCGATTGCCTTAGTAGCGGCGAGCGAACGGGCAGGAGGGCAAACCAGAGAGTTTACTCTCTGGGGTTGTAGGACTGCGTTGTGGACTTAAAGAGTATAGAAGAATGACATGGGAAGGTCAGCCAAAGAGAGTGAGAGCCTCGTATTTGAAATAGTCTTTATACCTAGCAGTATCCTGAGTACGGCGAGACACGCGAAATCTCGTCGGAATCTGGGAGGACCATCTCCCAACCCTAAATACTCCCTAGTGACCGATAGTGAACCAGTACCGTGAGGGAAAGGTGAAAAGCACCCCGGAAGGGGAGTGAAATAGAACCTGAAACCGTGTGCCTACAACAAGTTCGAGCCCGTTAATGGGTGAGAGCGTGCCTTTTGTAGAATGAACCGGCGAGTTACGTTATGATGCGAGGTTAAGTGGTAGAAGCGGAGCCGTAGGGAAACCGAGTCTTAATAGGGCGCATTAGTATCATGACGTAGACCCGAAACCATGTGACCTACCCATGAGCAGGTTGAAGGTGCGGTAAGACGCACTGGAGGACCGAACCAGGGCACGTTGAAAAGTGCTTGGATGACTTGTGGGTAGCGGAGAAATTCCAAACGAACTTGGAGATAGCTGGTTCTCTCCGAAATAGCTTTAGGGCTAGCGTCGACATTGAGATTCTTGGAGGTAGAGCACTGTTTGGATGAGGGGGCCATCTCGGTTTACTGATTTCAGATAAACTCCGAATGCCAAGTAATTATGGTCGGCAGTCAGACTGCGAGTGCTAAGATCCGTAGTCGAAAGGGAAACAGCCCAGACCACCAGCTAAGGTCCCAAAATATGTGTTAAGTGGAAAAGGATGTGGGGTTGCACAGACAACTAGGATGTTAGCTTAGAAGCAGCTATTCATTCAAAGAGTGCGTAATAGCTCACTAGTCGAGTGACCCTGCGCCGAAAATGTACCGGGGCTAAAACACATTACCGAAGCTGTGGATACTACAATAGTAGTATGGTAGGAGAGCGTTCTATATGCGGCGAAGGCATACCGTGAGGAGTGCTGGAGCGTATAGAAGTGAGAATGCCGGTATGAGTAGCGAAAGATGGGTGAGAATCCCATCCACCGTAAGACTAAGGTTTCCAGGGGAAGGCTCGTCCGCCCTGGGTTAGTCGGGACCTAAGGAGAGACGTAAACGTGTATCCGATGGCCAACAGGTTGATATTCCTGTACTAGAGTATGAAGTGATGGAGGGACGCAGTAGGCTAACTAAAGCAGGCGACTGGAAGTGCCTGTCTAAGCAGTGAGGCTTGGTATGAGTTAAATGTTTGTACCTATAAGGTTGAGCTGTGATGGGGAGCGAAGTTTAGTAGCGAAGTTAGTGACGTCACACTGCCAAGAAAAGCTTCTAGCGATGTATCATACTCTACCCGTACCGCAAACCGACACAGGTAGTCGAGGCGAGTAGCCTCAGGTGAGCGAGAGAACTCTCGTTAAGGAACTCGGCAAAATGGCCCCGTAACTTCGGGAGAAGGGGCGCTCAGCTAGACTGAGCCGCAGTGAATAGGCCCAAGCAACTGTTTATCAAAAACACAGCTCTCTGCGAAATCGTAAGATGAAGTATAGGGGGTGACGCCTGCCCGGTGCTGGAAGGTTAAGAGGAGGGTTTAGCGTAAGCGAAGATCTGAATTGAAGCCCCAGTAAACGGCGGCCGTAACTATAACGGTCCTAAGGTAGCGAAATTCCTTGTCGGGTAAGTTCCGACCCGCACGAAAGGCGTAATGATTTGGGCACTGTCTCAACGAGAGACTCGGTGAAATTTTAGTACCTGTGAAGATGCAGGTTACCCGCGACAGGACGGAAAGACCCCATGGAGCTTTACTGCAGTTTGATATTGAGTATCTGTACCACATGTACAGGATAGGTAGGAGCCTATGAGATCGGGACGCCAGTTTCGATGGAGGCGCTGTTGGGATACTACCCTTGTGTTATGGCTACTCTAACCCGGATAGGTTAACCCTATCGGAGACAGTGTCTGACGGGCAGTTTGACTGGGGCGGTCGCCTCCTAAAAGGTAACGGAGGCGCCCAAAGGTTCCCTCAGATTGGTTGGAAATCAATCGTAGAGTGTAAAGGTATAAGGGAGCTTGACTGCGAGAGCTACAACTCGAGCAGGGACGAAAGTCGGGCTTAGTGATCCGGTGGTTCCGTATGGAAGGGCCATCGCTCAACGGATAAAAGCTACCCTGGGGATAACAGGCTTATCTCCCCCAAGAGTTCACATCGACGGGGAGGTTTGGCACCTCGATGTCGGCTCGTCGCATCCTGGGGCTGTAGTCGGTCCCAAGGGTTGGGCTGTTCGCCCATTAAAGCGGCACGCGAGCTGGGTTCAGAACGTCGTGAGACAGTTCGGTCCCTATCCGTCGCGGGCGTAGGAAATTTGAGAGGCTCTGCTCCTAGTACGAGAGGACCAGAGTGGACATACCGCTGGTGTACCAGTTGTCCTGCCAAGGGCATCGCTGGGTAGCTATGTATGGACGGGATAAACGCTGAAAGCATCTAAGTGTGAAACCCACCTCAAGATGAGATTTCCCATGATTATAGTATCAGTAAGGACCCTTAGAGAAGATGAGGTAGATAGGTTGGGAGTGGAAGTGCTGCGAGGCATGAAGCGGACCAATACTAATCGTCCGAGGACTTATCCGAAGTCTAATTAGATATTGACAAGCGTGGTTTAGTTTGTTACAATGAGTAGGTATTCAATTGTGAGTGGTTTATTTTAATCATTCGAGAGTTAAGTGACGATAGCCTAGGAGATACACCTGTACCCATGCCGAACACAGTAGTTAAGCCCTAGAACGCCTGAAGTAGTTGGGGGTTGCCCCCTGTGAGATATGGTAGTTGCTTAGC
>NZ_JBGTZB010000064.1:0-3645 GCF_041807825.1 Streptococcus sp. E24BD
AATCAAAGGGAAACTAGGAGATGAAGCAGTAAAACCTCATCAAAAGGTATCTAAGACCCTTGTTGTTCGGGAAATTGAACGATTGAAGACAGAAAAACTCGCCTGCTTTCAGGACTACAAGGATAGCTTGTTGACCAGAGAAGATTATATTGCCAAGAAAAAGGAAGTGGATAAATCTGTTCAGGCTTTGGAAGAGCAGTTGAAAGAAGCTAGCTATGCTCAGTTGCCAACTGATAAGAGGTTAAGCAAAGAAATTGTAGTTGCACACGTTGACAAAGTTGTGGTTGATTGTCTTGGATTTTTTACAGTCATCTACAAATAGCTGAGGAGGAGACTTGTATCCTAGCAAGTCTCTTTCTTGATGGGATAGTTTGTGGTATAATGAGTGTGTAATCTAGCAAATAAATAGTGTCAGTTACTTGACATAAGAGGGNTTGTGGTATAATGAGTGTGTAATCTAGCAAATAAATAGTGTCAGTTACTTGACATAAGAGGGGGGGGAGCGCTATGGAACTCGGTGAAATCTCTCTGGAAACAGCCATTCGTGAGTTTGCTGAGGAGACAGGCATTAAGGTGGCTGCCAAACGTTTGCTTAATGTCTACACGAACAGCGAGCATCATTATCCTAACGGCGATATTTGCCAATCCATCACCTTTATCTATGAAATGGTAGCAGAAGAGAGCTATGACATTAGCACTCACCGTGATGATGAAAGTCTAGAGTTACGTTTTTTCACAAAAGAGGAGATTGACCAGTTGGCATTGGCTTTTGACAGCCACCGTTTGATGATTGAAGAATGTGTGTCTGGCAGCTTTGCCATGGGACACTAAAAGTAATAGAAAATGAAAGGAGTGGGACGGGTTTGTGTTCCAACTGAACACGGACTAAAAGCTGTGTCAAAAAGATGAACGACCTCGAAAATCAGGATTTTCGGGTCATTCCCTATTTTGACTTGGCTTTTGACGTCCTTTGTATCTTAAGTTATGTTTAAATCAGGCTTTGTAGCGATTTTAGGTCGACCAAACGTCGGCAAATCAACCTTTTTGAATTATGTGATGGGGCAAAAAATTGCCATCATGAGCGATAAGGCGCAGACGACCCGTAACAAGATTATGGGTATTTACACGACTGAGACGGAGCAAATTGTCTTTATCGACACGCCAGGGATTCATAAGCCCAAGACGGCTCTGGGGGATTTTATGGTAGATGCGGCCTACTCGACCCTGCGTGAGGTGGAGACGGTGCTCTTTATGGTACCTGCTGATGAGAAGCGAGGCAAGGGCGATGACATGATTATCGAGCGCTTAAAAAAGGCCAATATCCCTGTTATTTTGGTCATTAATAAGATTGACAAGGTGCACCCTGACCAGCTCTTGGAGCAGATTGATGACTTCAGAAGTCAGATGGACTTCAAGGAAATTGTGCCGATTTCAGCCACTCAAGGAAACAATATCAATCGCCTGATGGAGATTCTTAAGGACAATCTGGAAGAGGGCTTCCAGTATTTCCCAGAAGATCAGATTACCGACCATCCCGAGCGGTTCTTGGTGTCGGAGATGATTCGAGAGAAGGTCTTGCATTTGACCCGCGAAGAGATTCCACATTCGGTAGCGGTGGTCATTGAGTCAATGAAGCGAGATGAGGAGACCGACAAGGTTCATATTCAAGCGACCATCATGGTCGAGCGGGACAGCCAAAAAGGCATTGTCATCGGAAAAGGTGGTGCCATGCTGAAAAAAATCGGCTCCCTTGCCCGCCGTGACATCGAACTCATGCTAGGCGACAAGGTCTTCCTCGAAATCTGGGTCAAAGTCAAGAAAAATTGGCGAGACAAGAAGCTGGACTTGGCAGATTTTGGCTACAATGAGAAAGAGTATTAAAATAGCCTACGGATAGGCTATTTTAACCCGAGCCTAGAGACGCAAGGGCGAGGCTTCCCTAATGGGGAGTTTAGGGTCATCGCCTGAAAAAAAGTGCAATGAGGTTCAGTAAACTTTTTAACACAAGCAAAAGAATGGGGAGGAGTGACTGATGATTGAACCTGTTACCTCAAATACGGTAACGCATTGGGCAGACCTCGCCAGCCAGTTGTGGTCGCCTGAGACTCAGGACTTGGTGGCAGACTTTTTAGCTGGTCGATTCCCGTATGAGTTTCTTTTTTGGGACGATGGCAGAGCTGTCGCCTTTATCAGCTTATCCACCAGATATGACTATGTCGAAGGGACGAAAGGCTCTCCTGTTGCATTCTTAGAAGGAGTGTTTGTCTTACCCAGTTATCGTCGCCAAGGATTGGCTAGAAAACTGGTTACTTTTGCGAAAGAGTGGGCAAAAGGACAGGGATTGAGCCAGATTGCCTCTAATTATGCCCTAGACAACCAAGCGAGTCATTTTTGCCATCAAGCACTCGGCTTTCAGGAAGTCAGCCGAACAGTGAATGTCATACAGGACTGCTGAGGACGATAGTCCTCTTTTTTTATTGGATAAAACCCATATTTGTCTGAAAAAACAGAAATTTAAGATTTTATAAAGAATTCTTTAAGTTTTCTTTTAACCTAGCGACGTAAACTAGGGCAATCAAAAAGAAGGGGACTGCTTAATGAAACAAATCAAAAAACATGCCTATACGATTTTATTTTCCAGTGTCTTGCTGACGGCAAATGCCTATAGTCTTCTAAAAACTTTTGTTCTGCCAACAGCGGTGGTCAGTGTCGCAGAGACCGGTCAAGTGCAGGCAACGCCCATCAGCTCCAGCACTGGAACAACAACTGGTAGCTCTGCTATGGCCGCAGGCACAGCAACAGTGACCGATAGCAGCTACACAGACGATAATATCGCCATAGCCATTGAGACCATTCGTCAGAGTGACACGACCATTTATGTGGCGGATGTGCGAATCAGTGATCCGAGCTTGCTCAGGACGGCGCTGGCGCAGGATACCTATGGGACCAACATCACCGCGACGACCTCTAGCACGGCAGCGGCAAACAAGGGCATCTTTGCCATCAATGGAGACTACTACGGGGCAAACCAGACGGGCTATGTCATCAAAAATGGGGTACTCTATCGTGATGTGGCTAGAAGCAGTGACTATGAGGATTTGGTGCAATATGCCGATGGCACGCTTGATGTGATTTCAGAGAGTGACACGACGGCGCAAGCCTTATTGGACAGTGGTGTGGTCAATACCTTTACCTTTGGACCAACCTTGGTTAAGGATGGTGACATTGCTGTGTCGACAACTGACGAGGTTGGTCGTGCCATGGCAGATAATCCTCGGACAGCTATTGGAATTATCGAGGAAGAGGACGGCTCTCTTCACTATCTCATCGTCGTCTCTGACGGTCGCAGCGATGAGAGCTCTGGTCTGACCCTCTATGAACTGGCTGAGGTCATGCAGAGTTATGGCGCTGATTTAGCCTATAACCTAGACGGCGGTGGCTCGTCTACCACGTACTTCAACGCCCTTGTAAGAGGAATACTTGCGTTTCCGACGAATACGAGCAGCTAGTTTCATCTCTATCATCAAACGTTGTACCTTCTTGTGGTTGACACAGAAGCCTCGATTGCGAAGTTCCAAGTGAATACGACGATAGCCATAGTTGCCCTTGTGTTCGTCATAAATGGCTTGGATTTCAGTCTTAAGT
>NZ_JBGTZB010000065.1:0-3495 GCF_041807825.1 Streptococcus sp. E24BD
TCCACTGGTGGAACCATCATCGCATTCACGGTAGTCTCGATTACCAAACACCTATGGTTAAGCGAGTTATCGCTTAACAAAAACACTTTATAAAAATTGTACAGAAAAGGGGTGCCTTTTCACCTTTATTTCTTAGCTCATAGAGATTTAATTTATCTTCGTAGCTCAATTTCATAAAAAAGCACCCCATTCGTTAGATTATCTGTCTAACTTTTGGGGTGCGGTTCACGATTAACGGAGGTCTTTTAATTTTGCCCAGATGGTAGCGATTTCCTCTGGTGAATAGGCTTTGGCACCGCTGGCTAGGGGATGTCCACCACCGTGGTGCTCCTTGGCGATGCCGTTGATGGTCAGGGTTTTACTGCGAAGGTTGACCCGATAGCTACCATCTGCTTGTTCCGTACAAATCATCCAGCGGTCGACACTGTCAATTTTTCCTGGTAGTCCAACAACGAGGCTGACTTCCTCAGGTCTGATGTCAAAGTCCTGCAAAAGTGTTGTGGAAAGAACAATCTGAGCCGCTCCGCTATGGTCCACCTGTAGGTGCTCCAGAATGTAGCCCATCAGGCGAGCGAGCTTGGGCGATAAGGTGTCCAGTTGTCGAGTGATGAGGGCAGCATCAATGCCGGTGTCAAGCAAATAGCTAGCGATACGGAAGGTCTTTGAGCTGGTGGCTGGGTAGAGAAAACGCCCAGTATCGCCGACAATACCTGCATAGAGCAGGCGGGCGATTTTAGTGGTCATCGTCCATCCCAGTTCAATAGCCATCTCAGCAATCATCTCGCTACAAGAAGAAGCTATCGTATCAACCCAAACGAACTCTCCATAAGGTTCATCGTTGGGGTGATGGTCGATTTTAATCAGGCAATCGCCATTGTTATAGCGCTCATCATCAATTCTCGCTTTATTGGCGGTATCAGTCACGATAACCAGGCTGCTAGTATAATCCTTATCTGAGACGCTATCCATTGCTGCTAACCAAGATAAGGTTGGCTCCTCATAGCCTGTGGTTAACACACGTTTATCTGGAAAGTTATGGCGGATAAGTTCTGCCAGCCCAACCTGAGACCCGATGGCATCAGGGTCTGGCTTTTGGTGGCGGTGGATGATGATGGTATCGTAAGCTTGAATCGCTTGTAAGATTGAAAGGAAAGGAGCAGTCATCGTTATCTCTTTTCTATGCTAGTTTGCCTTAGAATAGCATAAAAGTCTTTTTTTTTCAAACGTTGATGGTTCTTGATAATAGCCACATGGCTGATGACACTGATTAGGACTTGTTTATTTTTCACTACTATGTAAAAGGACGTTTTGGGCTAGCCTAGAGACCCCTGATGTGGTATAATAAGGTCAAAATAGGAGGACATTATGGCTTTAGCTAAGATTGTTTACGCTAGCATGACTGGTAACACTGAAGAAATTGCCAATATCGTGGCTGACAAGTTGACCCAGTTAGGACATACCGTTGAACTTGAGGAATGCACGGGCGTAGATGCCAGTGATTTTGAAGAGGCAGATATTGCGATTGTTGCCACCTATACCTATGGTGATGGTGATTTACCTGACGAAATCGTAGACTTTTACGAAGATTTACAAGAACTGGACCTGACAGGGAAAATTTATGGTGTTGTCGGTTCTGGTGATACCTTTTATGATTTTTTCTGCAAGGCTGTTGACGACTTTGAGGCCGCGTTTGAAAAAAGCGGCGCAACAAAAGGTGCAGCATCTGTTAAAGTTGATTTGGCAGCTGAGGATGATGACATCAAAGCCCTTGAGAATTTTGCAGAGCAGCTGGTCTCTAAGCTGGTTTAAGTAATGTTGAAAATATCAGTAAGGCATGGATAAAATCCTGCCTTATTTGTTAGGAGGAGTAATGGTAGAACAGGTGAAAAAAGTAAGCCTTATCTTCTTCTTTGCAGGATTAGGTGGGCTTTTACGCCAGTTGGTAGTCCTGCAGTTCGGAGATATTGGGCTGCTGGGCTGTAATTATGGAGCTGTTTATGGCCTAGTTTATTCGACACATCACCTCTTTCACTCAAAAAGTATTAGTCCATCGCTAAAAGTAGGATTAAGTGTGGGCTTTTTTGGAGGATTGAGCACTATTGCGCCGATTTTTATGGCCTTGGCCACTGCTCTTGAGCAAGGCGATTGGTGGCGACTAATTGGCTTGATGGTTTGCCATATTCTTGGTGGTTATTTAGTGGCTTTATTGGCAAATAGCCGAGCTCTAAAGAGAGAGGAGGGATAGTAGATGGTGATAGTGATGATACTCTGCGGTTGTGGGGCTCTCTTGCGCTATGCACTCAGACCGCTCAACGCTTACTGTCAGTTATCACTAGGAACGCTAAGTGCTAATCTTCTGGTGGCAGTTACGATTGGGTACCTTTCGCAGTCGACGATGTTCAGTCCAAACTTGCAGTCGTGGTTAATCTTTTTCTTAGGTGGTTTGGGTACTTACTCGACCTTCAACTTGGAGCTACTTGATCGCAGAACAAAGCCAAGAGAATGGTTTGTTTACCTTATTCTGACTTATGTTCTTGGAGTAGGAGGAATCGTCCTAGGTCGAATCTTGGCTATCTGATATTTTGGTTTGGTAAAAATAATTATTTAAAAATCTCTTGAAAAACGCTTAAATACTTGATTTTTCGGGGATAGTAGTGTCTACAAGTATCGATGATATTGATATAGCAATAGTCCGCTTTTTCTTACTGGACTTGCAAAATTATTTCTTAGAAAGCTTAGGACAAAGAAAGGAAACAGATTTATGATAACGCATCGGTTTTTATAGAAGTTGATACTGCTATTCACTTCTATAATGTTTATATTTGGTAGTTTATTTGTCACAAGTCAAACAGTACAAGCTAAAGAATTGACAAATGTTACTTTTAAAACAAAGCTTCAAAATAAATCTCGCAAAGAGATTAATCCTCAGGAGCTATACGTGGGAGCTGCTTATGAATTTTTTGTTGAATTTGATTTAGCAGCGTATGATAATAATTTAGCTGATGGAGACTATTTTGTTTTTGAATTACCTGAGCCATTTGATGTCAAGGAAAAAACAGAAGAGTTTATCTTTGAGGAAGTTGCTGTTGCTGATGTTGAGATTACTTCAAATGGTACAGACAAAGGTGGTCAGGTGAAGTTAACCTTAAAAAATCTTGACCAGTGGATGGCGAAAAAGAACTATACATCAGTTCAAGGTGTTAAAGGAAACTTCTCTGGAAAATTTAAATTTAATAGTGAAGCTGAAGTGACCATTCCACTAAAAGGAGTTGATGATACAGATACACTCACAATCAAAGTGTTACCTGCTATTACAAGGTCAGAGTATGATGGTACAACCTATAATTATCGTAAAATGGGTGGGCTCACGAGTGAAAAGGCACCCCTTTTCTGTACAATTTTTATAAAGTGTTTTTGTTAAGCGATAACTCGCTTAACCATAGGTGTTTGGTAATCGAGACTACCGTGAATGCGATGATGGTTCCACCAGTGGAC
>NZ_JBGTZB010000066.1:0-302 GCF_041807825.1 Streptococcus sp. E24BD
CTGGCTAAGCGATTTGGAATGGGTGCGTCATTTTTCCCTTTGGCATGCGGTTTGAAGCTGGCTTTCTGGTAAACAGATACGAGATTCAATCGCTTCATGATACGACGAATGCGACGACGAGACACCGCCATCCCTTGCACTTCTAGGCATTTCTTGATTTTTCGTGCACCGTATCTGGATTTGCTCTCACGGAAAATCTGTTTCACCTTTGCTTCAAGCTCCGCTTCAGATACTGGCTCAGTGGCTTTGTAGTAATAGCTTGAACGAGGGATTTTCAAGCAACGACACATGGCTGAAATACT
>NZ_JBGTZB010000066.1:336-2729 GCF_041807825.1 Streptococcus sp. E24BD
ATGAACCCGTTGTTTTGGCCTGTTTCACCCATTTGTCAAAGGTAGAGGGGGGTAACTCATATTCCTTAATGAGCTCGCTACGTTTCCGGCCAGCTTTGTGGAGGTCAACAATTTGTTGCTTAAAGTCATCACTAAATTGACGACGGATTTTTCTAGACATAGAGTTCTCCTGTTTTCTTTAGTGTAGAACACTTTATAAATTCTGTCTAGTTTAGTGTAACCGATTCATATGAGGTAATATTCTACTCTATCTGGATAAATTATTTTTTCAGATAAAGGTAGTCCTAAAGCAGATTCAATTTCAATATCTAAAATTTCAGTTTTTCTCGAAAAATTATCCCCTCGCTTAAAAGCTACTACAACGATAGAATTTCCTGTCTCCATATAATTTAAAGCTAAATAATTAGTAATTCTCTCTCTACCATTAATAATTTCACTATCATAAAAACGATTAGATACTATCATATATTGCAAATTATAATTAATTCCATTTAGATATGCTTGCTGACACTTCCTCCAAAAACGGAATATAAGGTAAAACATCCCTAAAAAGAATATGCCAACAATTGAACTAATAATATTTTCTTGAAATAATAGGACACTAGCTAAAATTAAAACTGCGAAAACACAATAAAAATATCTTGAAATTATTTTGCTATATATGATAGGAATGTATAGGTTTGGCTTAACCGTTCTAAGCCTCTGTTTGTCCCATCGTAACACTCGTCTTACTATTCTTCTCATTATCAGCACTCTCTTCCTTCACGCTTTCAACTGATATAATGTCCAACGACCATAACAAAAGGGGGATAACTAAGAACCCCCCAGCAACAAAAACCGTTTCTATTAAAGGAGTTCCGTATTCGCTTGTCATATCTAATAGCAAGTAAATAGAAAAGACTAACGCTGGATAAGTTATATAAAACAATAGTTTGTAGATTTTCATGAAATTTGTCCTTTCTTAAAACAAAAGGGGGAGGGGTTAGCTCCCCTTATATCACTAAGCTTCAATTATTGAGGTGTAAAAAGAAGCTTCCCTGTAACCTTGGTAAATCTCTTTGTTCATCAAGCTAATCCTAGATTCATCAGAAATACGGTGTTTTTGACGATTAAGAATAATGATGTTTTCTGCTAACTTCTTCAAAGTAGGCTCATAGATTACCCCCTCAATTGGCAATTTTTCCTTTAAAAAATCTCTGGATTCATCATCTAAGAGAAAATTTACTGATACATCTGAATTAAAGCTTTGTACTCGCTTAATCCCATTATTATTCGGCATTTTCATTCCTTCATTGAGGAAAATTTCTTTAAATTTTTTCATCTATATATTTCTCCATTTTCTATTTTGTTGTTATAATTTTTAATAAGTAAAGGCGAAGCTCTTGCTTTCATTTTCTCACCCCCAATTGTTTCTTTATGTAACACTCTATAGAACTTTTGTTTTAAAAAATATAGTGTATAACACTATAGAACACCCTTTAATAAATAATAAAGATGAAACCCATCCTTATTATTTATTAATTCGTTTTGCCTTAAGTAATTCAATTTCTTCTATCTTCGAACGATAATAAAGGTATATAAAAATTTTGATGACGTAATTTAAATTGATTACCCTCTGCATAGATTCTGGTTTCAATTTATACCTATAATCCTCTAATCCTTGTAACACATCGCTAAACAGATAGAATCTCGGAGTAATCGTCCCGACTTCTTGCGAATAATCTACTTTCTGGCTTGCTATTTCTGCAAAGACCTGAGACCACTCAATCTCTTTTCTATCATCTTTCTCTTTTACAAAATAATAAGCTGCCTCCAAGATACTCCCACTTGAAACCATGATAGATAAAGTTGGAGAATATCCCTGAGAAAAATTTTTATATTCTTTCAATATCGCCTCATACTTATCTATTAAAAAATTCTTTTCACTTTTTAGTTGTTCTTCCTTCAAAAAAATAAGTTCATTTAACCAGTACTTAGTTTCATGGGCCACTCTGACTGTTTTATATTCTCTACTCATTTCCTTTCCTCCTCTTCGTGTTCTATCGTTGCTTACACTATAATTCTATCACATACTTATTAGAAAAGCAAGAGAAAAGCTAAACTTCTTCATAACTGATTTCTAACTGATTAAACTTCAAGTAATCTACAATACACTATATATCAATCACTTTCTATCCGGTAGAAAGCCTGTCAGATAAGGCTTTCTAATCATCATTATATTTCACTAAAACAACATTTTCTTTACTGAAGTTAAATAAGACAACCTACAAAAAGCCCAGCTTCCTTCTTGAACCGCACCCCAAAAGTTAGACAGATAATCTAACGAATGGGGTGCTTTTTTATGAAATTGAGCTACGAAGATAAATTAAATCTCTATGAGCTAAGAAATAAAG
>NZ_JBGTZB010000067.1:0-2420 GCF_041807825.1 Streptococcus sp. E24BD
ACTATGTCCACTGGTGGAACCATCATCGCATTCACGGTAGTCTCGATTACCAAACACCTATGGTTAAGCGAGTTATCGCTTAACAAAAACACTTTATAAAAAGTGTACAGAAAAGGGGTGCCTTTCCACATCATAGAATTGAATTCACTAACACTAAAGCACAAGAGTGAGACGATTATCCTTCAAAAAGACATGCCAGTTGAAGTTAGAATAGTATATGATAAAGAAACTTATCTTGATTGGATTTTAGAAATGTTGAGTTTCAAACAATAATTTGGGTTTAGCCCTTAGACTACCTATAAAATACAATAAGACAGAGAAAGGCTGTCTTATCTAGGCTGCTACGGAGATATAAACTAAGTTGTCTATCNAGTTTAGCCCTTAGACTACCTATAAAATACAATAAGACAGAGAAAGGCTGTCTTATCTAGGCTGCTACGGAGATATAAACTAAGTTGTCTATCACTTGTTAGGGAAATTCCCTAACCCTGCTTATTTAAAAGGAGAATTTGTTAGGTGATATTATCCTAACCATGATCTTCATATGGAGGTAAATATTATGGAACTGGTATTACCAAAAAATTATGTAACTCTCGATCAAGAAGAGATAATGTATCTTGATGGAGGAGACTGGAACAACTTTAGAAACAACATTCAAGGATTATGGGCTAGCAGTGCAGGATTGCGTGATGCAATGAGCCAAGTTGGTTTGGTTTCTGCAGCAGGGACTGCAATCAAGTACAGTTATCCTATTTTAATGGCTAAAGTTGCGACAATTTCTGGCCCAATTATTTGGGCAACAGGGGGAGCGGCCGCAGTAGTTGCGGTTGGTGCTGGAGTAGCACTTTGGACAATGCGATTATTCTATTAGTATGAATATTTGAATAATAGCCGAGGTGGGTGCACCAGTGACTCTAAAGTTTTTTAGTTAACTGGATACATTCACCTTGGCTTTATTTTTTAAAATTCTGTACAATATATAAGGAACATATAGGGAGAGAAGCTATGAAAATTAACAAAACTTTGATGATGTTTTTATTGCTAATAGTAACAAGCATTTTTTGCGTTGCTCCAGTTTTTATTCAGTTAAATATAAGTGGTGATTCTCTGAAAATAGTTCTGTCATTTATAGCAGCTATTCCAATGTATTATATACTTTCTCAGGTTTTACATACCTTACTTCTTTGGATTACCATGATTTTATTTAGACTGAAAAGTATATATTGTTACTTTGTAGTATTAGTCAGATTAGGTTCGAAATTTTATTTTAGAATTTTCCTTAATCACGTTATGGGCTTTGCTCCAGCAATTGCTTTCCAGTATAAAGAAGGGAAATTACCAAAGTCTTTTTTTAAAGTATATTACATCCTATACTTTCTCTTAATGATAGGATACTACCTATTATTTTTGGTAGTCCATCGTAATCCGTTGTTTTTACCGCTTATCCCATTTTCAATTCTAACAGCAATTATTCAGAGGCTATACGAGCCAGTGTATCAGCAGTTATTCATGTTAAAATCGAAGGTATTGACAATACTTGAATCAGGACATGACTATCATTTTTCGATTAAAGACTATCCCAGAATTTGGCAATTGAGTTCAAAGTCGGAACTACCATTTATAGCACTTTCTTATGTAAGTTTAATAAAAGTATATTTATCTGAGGAGCAGTGTAAGGCTGTTGAGGTGATTGAAGATGAACGACTTGACGATAAAGGCTATCAAATGGGGCTTTATGGAATGTTAGATGTTATCAAACTTAATTTATATCTATTAAAAAATGATACAGAATTGAGGCTAAGATACAGTAAAATGTTAAATCAACTTCTGACTGATAAACCAGACTTTATGCTCGTTAAAGATGGTATTGATGACGCGTTAGCTGGAGAACAAGACTTATCAATATCTCTCGGTATTTCTGAAATACAATTGTTTATGGACATATATAAGTAGAAATTTTACTATTTGTTCTCAAACAACTAGTTTATGATTATACGTATCTCCAAGTATCTGGAGTTATATAATAAGTAAATAACAAATTTCATGAGGTGAAAATATGCCCTATAATTCTTTTGAGAAGCTACTTCAAACTAAATATTACAACGATATTTTCAAGAAAGTAGATAATTATATCTATAAAAACCGTTCAGAAATATCAGTAAAGTCGTATACTATTGATAGTCCGAATTATAAGAAACTGGATGATTTCACGGTAAAGAAAGTATTATCTCGTAAAATTCGAGGAGGAGTAATTGTTTCTGAGTTGCAAGTAGTCGCTTCTCTTGAAATTAAAGGTTGAATCGGTTACACTAAACTAGACAGAATTTATAAAGTGTTCTACACTAAAGAAAACAGGAGAACTCTATGTCTAGAAAAATCCGTCGTCAATTTAGTGATGACTTTAAGCAACAAATTGTTGA
>NZ_JBGTZB010000068.1:0-2337 GCF_041807825.1 Streptococcus sp. E24BD
TGTCCACTGGTGGAACCATCATCGCATTCACGGTAGTCTCGATTACCAAACACCTATGGTTAAGCGAGTTATCGCTTAACAAAAACACTTTATAAAAATTGTACAGAAAAGGGGTGCCTTTTCAACGGTAAATATATCTATCGAAATGCCTAGTGACATCTTGGTCGCATCTGTCAATATGACGATTAAAAGTTCTAAAATAGCTGGTAGTGCCAAGAGCCAACCCACCCAAGGCTTCGTTTTTTGGAGCTGATACAATTCACCCTTTTTCAAGTGAATAAGACCTATAAAGAGGTAAAACAGCCAGTTAAGATCAACAACTTGTTGACCTGATGAGAAAAAGCTAAGAACAACCATCAGGATTGATAGCACTAAGAATACCAGCCCAAGGCTTTGGTAGACAATTTTAGTTGTCGATGTTTTCTTTGTCATTTACTCTCTCCTTCTGCGAGGGAAAAGACCTGTTCAACAGGCTCTTGGAAAATCTTGGCGATTTTCAAGGCAATGAGAATGGAGGGCAGGTATTCGCCACGTTCAATCAGACTGACTGTCTGACGAGAAATCTGTGCTAACTTAGCCAACTCCGTCTGGTTGAGACTATCTCTGGCACGTAACTCTTTGAGACGATTTTTTACAGTATCCATCTTAACCTCCTGCCATCGTCATCATCACGACAAACCCTATCAGGTTGTTAAGCGCATGGACCCCGATAGCGACATCCAATCGTTCAGTGTAGCGATAAACCAGCCCAAGCGCCAGCCCCATGCCACCATACATGACCCAGATCCCCAAGTCTGATGGGCTATGCAAGAATCCAAAGACAAAACTGCTGATTAATAGCCCCCAAATGGAACGAGGATTAAATAGTTTTCCCATCACCAGACCTCGCATCACAAACTCCTCAATCACTGGCGCCAAAACGACTACAAAAGCAAACAGGAGATAGGGAGGCATGTTGGCATCCATGATGGCCTGTTGATTATTAGGGAGATTTCCTAAACCATGTTCAGCCATGAAAAGGATGGTACCCAAAATTTTGAAAAAATAAACTGCAAGTAAGCCCAGCCCCATCGCCAATAAATATTGCCACCAAACCAGTGTAACACTTCCTTTGAGCAGCTTACCACGCCAAATTACGTAAGCCGTAACCAGTGCCAACAGCACACATAAAACTGCAACAAGCCAATCCTCTGAAGAACCGATCCTGGCTGTCAGCTGAAGATCTGCCATAAACAGAAGAGCGCCAAGCAAGAGAACTTGCCATTTTTCAAGTGTTTTTTTCATCATATTTCCCTTTCTTATAAACCGATTTTTATCAACAATCGCCGTAAAATCCTTAGGAGAACAGGCGTCACTGCACCAATTTTCGAAGAATAGCAGAGCTATTACTACTATCAATGGACTGCTAAATGGAAGACTATCGAACCACCAACTATACTCGCCACCGACATCAGACAGACCCAGAGCGATACCGCATAAAAATCCTACGATGGTTATCATACCAACAATGAGAACAGCCTTTATTGTCGAACCTGACCTTTTCATGACATTCTCCTTTCCTTCACTAATCTTGCTAAGCTCTCTCTTATCTGGTAAACATCAGGTCCTAACACCCTGATAAGTACAAATCCAGTAAGTATCAGCAATACAGCTAGTAAACTCTCTAAAGGACTATATAATATAAGCCCCAGAGCAATACTGATGACAAACTGCTTCGTATTTTCTCTCATGTCAACCTCCTCTGACTGATGTATTTGCTTTAACATCCTTATTGTAACACATCATTTTATTTTTGACAATTATCTTTGTCAAAAAAATAATTTTTGTTGTTATTTTAGATATGATTATCGTCAAGAGATTAAATCATTTAGAACAACACTTCTCCCTTCTATTCGTTGTTCAATGATAAAAAGACAGGAACGAGAAGTTCCTGCCCTAGAAATAACTTTTTTAGGCGATTAGCCTTTTCTTCCAAAGAAGTAAGCTGCAACAATTGTAACAAGAGCCGCACCGATAATTGATGGGACGATTGCCATGCCAGCAGCAGTTGGTCCCCACACACCAAAAAGTGCCTGACCAACGTAAGAACCGACAATACCAGCAACGATGTTAGCAATCCAGCCTGAAGGTCCTTTTTTAGTGATTGCACCACCGATTGCCCCGATGACTGCTCCGACGATAAGTATCCAAATGAACTCCATAATATTATTTCTTGAAAAGGCACCCCTTTTCTGTACAATTTTTATAAAGTGTTTTTGTTAAGCGATAACTCGCTTAACCATAGGTGTTTGGTAATCGAGACTACCGTGAATGCGATGATGGTTCCACCAGTGGACA
>NZ_JBGTZB010000069.1:0-1920 GCF_041807825.1 Streptococcus sp. E24BD
TCAGAGGATATTGATTTAACATTTTTGAATACTGAGCTTAGCGAGAAACAAAAAGATAGGGCTCTTAAGAAAATCGAGGAAGTGCTGTGGTCTGGCTTGTCTATTCAAAAGTTACCTGATGAAAGGAGTAAGGTGGCTAAAAGTTCTCTCGTCTGGTTAGATGACATTGGGTCAGATTATCGGATTAAACTAGAAATAGGGAGCACTATTAGACCAGAACCAAGTCAAAAGATGACACTCCAAACCTATATCCAAGATTATTTAGAAGAAAATGGTATGTTTGATGTCATCGAAGAATTTGAACTTGAACTCATTGAAGTCAATGTTTTGGATATTACACGAACATTTTTAGATAAGGTTTTGGCTGTTAAACGACACGCTTTCAATCAAGACTTATTGAGGAAGGTGCGGCATATTTATGATGTGGTGAAACTTTTTGAGCATCCAGAAGTTCAGAACTTTTTATCAGATGAGGCAGCGTTTAAGGAATTGCTTCATCTTACTAAGAGGACAGATCAGTTCTATATTGGAAAGCGAAAAAATCATATTGAGGATTATAATCCTGATACACCATTTGCTTTTGAGAATTGGAAGTCTTTGTTTATTGCGCCTGATATTCGAAAAAATTATGAAAGCTTACATGAGGAATTACTTTATACAGAAGTTCCACAGAAATTTGATAAAGCCATTGGAGTATTTGAACAGATTGATGGTATTTTACAAAAAGTTGAAAATGATTAGCAAGTTGCTAGTCATTTTTATTTTGGGGTTTGGGGCGAAGCCACCATGTTTTCTTATCGTCGGCTGACAAACCTGTAAGGTTTGGGGTCAGCTGGCGATTAGATTTTGGGTTATTGTGGACACAATAACTGAGCTCGCCAAAAGCCGAAAAGCGAAGCGATGAGGCTTTTAGGAAGACCCCCGTATCTGATACGGTATCGGGTTAGACCCGATAGAGGCAACTAGAGAAGGAGTATAACGAGATGACAGACCACTATCGCATTATCCGTAAGGAAATCAATCTGACACCAGAGGAGCTGCGGCAGATTCAGGAGCTGATGAGGCAAGAACACGCAGAGCAATTCTCCCCCTTTGTCCGTCAAAAGCTAATGGATTTAGTTGAAGGGAGGCAGTCGGTAGCTGACTGGTTTACCCTCTGGCAGTCCCAGAAGATTGAACAAATCAGCCGAGACATCTTACAGGTGACTATCATGGCCGAACAGACCCAGCGGGTCACGGCAGAGCACTTGCGAATTATCCTAACCTGTGTGCAAGAGCTGATGGCTGAAGTCGAGAAGGCTATCCCACTCAGTCCAGATTTTCGTGACAAGTACATGGGAGGTTAGATATGGAAAATCGTTACCGCACTAACCTCAAAAAAGTCTTTCTAACGGACCAGGAGTTAGCAACTCTGAATAATCGTATTGGACAGAGTGGCTGTAAAAATTTCTCTGCTTATGCTAGAAAGGTGCTGCTCAATCCCAATATGACCTTTCTGACCATTGATACCAGTAACTATGACGACCTGGTCTTTGAACTGAAGCGTATCGGAAATAATCTCAATCAAATTGCACGGACTGTCAACCAAACTCATCTTCTAACGTCAAGCGACTGTGAGTTCTTGGTACAGGGCATTGGTCAACTCATCAAGGAAGTGGAGAAGGACTTTAACATCAAGTGCCAGCAGCTGAAGGAGTTTTATGGTTGTCACTAAGCACTTTGCGGTGCATAGCACCAAGTACCGCAAGAGTCTCATCAAGTACATCCTCAATCCAGAAAAGACGAAGCAGCTGAAGCTGGTCTCTGATTTTGGCATGAGCAATTACCTGGACTTTCCCAGCTATGAGGAATTGGTGGAGATGTATCAGGCTAACTTGACCAACAATGATCGGCTCTATGATTCAAGAAACGACCGTCAGC
>NZ_JBGTZB010000070.1:0-1693 GCF_041807825.1 Streptococcus sp. E24BD
TGTCCACTGGTGGAACCATCATCGCATTCACGGTAGTCTCGATTACCAAACACCTATGGTTAAGCGAGTTATCGCTTAACAAAAACACTTTATAAAAATTGTACAGAAAAGGGGTGCCTTTTCACAACATCCAAGTCTGTCTCCCTGTCAAAGAAAGGACGACCGCTCAAATGGTTCCACATCGCGTTGCGAACTGCACCAGCTGCCAGCCAGCAGTCTGGCAAACGGAGCTCGGCTATTGCCTGCAAAACACACCTCATCTCTTCATCTGATAAGAGGAGTGCTGCTAATTCTGTCGGTGTCATCAGTCTTTCTCCATGGTAGCACCTTCTTCTCCTAAAGGTGATTGTAGTGCCAATCATTATCTTCGTGATAAAAATAAAGCTCCGATACCTGATCATCCTCAAAAATCGGTAACATCTCTATCTCTGCAAAACCATCTGCCAGCGAATGCTGCATCAGCTCTGAACGCTCTAGCCAGAAAACCTCTCCCTCATCAGACGAGCACAAGTCGCCTGAAAAGGTACTGGTCCTGTAAAGAAAGACAATATAGCGATACAACTCCTCGCTATGGGTAAACTGCTTGATCCCACAAAGTTGCAAATCCGAAACCGTCAATCCCGTTTCTTCAAAGACTTCACGGATAGCGGACGAAACAAAAGGCTCATTAGGCTCGATTTTTCCCTCTTATGTCAAGTAACTGACACTATTTATTTGCTAGATTACACATTAATTATACCACAAAGCAACCTATCGAGAAAGAGACTTGATAGGATTCAAGTCTCTTCCTCAACTATTTATAGATAACTGTAAAAAATCCGAGGCAGTCAACAACTACTTTTTCAATGTGAGTGTTAACTATTTCTTTGGTCAACCTATTCTTAGTCGACAACTGAACCTTATTAGCTTCGTTCAGCTGTTCTTCTAAATTCTTAACAGTTTCGTCTATGTCCATTTTCTTAGCAATGTAATCTTTCCTGGTCACCAGGTTATCCTTGTAATCTTGGTAAAAGGATAGTTTTTGTTTCTTCAACCGTTCAATTTCTCTAAGCAATCTAGTCTTAGAAGTAATTTGACAGGGCTTAACCACCTCTTGTCCAAGCTTCTCCTTGATTGATTGCTCAATCCTATCTACTCGGCAGGACTTCATTTTTTCACCTTGTCCTTTACAATAACGACAGGAAAAATATTGGTAACCTTGATGATTGTAGTGCCCAATTAAAGAATGGTCACAGTGTTCACAACGAATCAGGCCTGTCAAAATACTAGGAATTTTAGGAGGCTGAGAGTGTTTTTTCTGAATAACCTTCTTAGCTTTTAATCGAGCAACTTGTTCAAATCGGTCTGGTGAAATAATCGCTTCGTGATTGTTCTCAATCCGCTCCCACTCTGATTTCGGTCTGAAAACATGCTTCCCCCTTACATACGTCCGAGTATTAAAAAGATAAGTTCCCTTATAGGCTTCATTCTTCAAAATTTGACCAACGGTAGTGCTACTCCAAACATTTCGTTTTTGCTCAGTTGTTAAACGGAGTGACTTTGCGTAACGTGCCTGACTGATTTGCATTTTTCGTTCTGCTGGAGTAATGACTTGTTCTTCATTCAGGAGTCGAGCAATTGTTTGGTAACTATTACCATCAAGGTACAAGGCGAAAATCCGTCGAACAATTGGTGCAACTGTCTCGTCAATAAT
>NZ_JBGTZB010000071.1:0-1345 GCF_041807825.1 Streptococcus sp. E24BD
ATTCGAGAGTTAAGTGACGATAGCCTAGGAGATACACCTGTACCCATGCCGAACACAGTAGTTAAGCCCTAGAACGCCTGAAGTAGTTGGGGGTTGCCCCCTGTGAGATATGGTAGTTGCTTAGCTTAATTCCGCCATAGCTCAGTTGGTAGAGCGCATGACTGTTAATCATGATGTCACAGGTTCAAGCCCTGTTGGCGGAGTATAAAGTAAATGAGAAACCTTGATTTTACAGGGCTTCTTTTTTGGCTCTTTGTCAACTGTAGTGGGTTGACTCACTTAACACCGAGAGAGGACAGTTCTTGTCTTCTCTCGTTTTATGTTTATGGCAATGAAAATGCGAGTTTTGTCTTTTCAAAGTTTCTGAAACCAAAGGCGTTGCGCTTAATAACCTTGATGATGTTGTTGGTTGCTTCAATCTTGGCGTTAGAGTAGGGCAATTCCAAGGCATTGACAATCTTGTCCCTATCCTTCAAAAAAGATTCTAAAAACTGTATGAAAGACAGGATTAACGCTTGAAATCGTCTCCTCAATCAGCCCAAAGAGCTGGTCAGCTTGCTTTTCTTGAAAATGAAACAGGAGCAGTTGATAAAGTTCGTAGTGTTCTTTTAGCTCTTGAGAATAGCCGAGCAGTTTAGTGACAACCTCCTGATTAGTCAAGTGCCTGCGAAAAGTTGGGCGATAAAAGCGTTTATCGCTGAGCTTTCGACTGGCTTGTTGGAGTAAACTAGTCCAGTGGACTAGTTTAGCCCGAGCTTGAAAACGAGAGAGCGAGGGTTCCAGTAGCGCTTGAGGGCTCTGTATTCGTGGGAATTTCGATCAAACTGGTTCATTATCTGAACATGTAGCCTGTTCATTGCCCTGCTCATATGCTGGACAATGTGGAAACGATCGAGGACAATTTTAGCCATAGGAAATAGTTTCTTAGCGATGTCGTAATAAGGGCTAAACATGTCCATGGTGATGACCTTAACACGGCTTCTAACCGCTCTAGAATAGCGTAAAAAGTGGTTACGAATGGTGGCTTGTGTCCGACCATCTAGAATTGTTATGATTTTGAGTGAATCAAAGTCCTGTGCGATGAAGCTCATTTTGCCTTTCTTGAAGCTGTTGCTCGCTTTCTCGTTTCAAGGCTCGCACCTCAAACAGTCTCTCCCCAGACTGTTTGAGTCCCAGGACATGTTCTCAGGGAGCCAGGTCAGATCAGTCTTGAACTGGCCTTCCTTTAGTTTTCGGATGACCGTTGAGGTTGATACGGTTAGGCTTTCAGCGATGGCCGTCATGGCGACTTTCTCCATCAATTTTTGAGCGATTTTCTGATTAAGAATGACAGGAATTTGATGGT
>NZ_JBGTZB010000072.1:0-1317 GCF_041807825.1 Streptococcus sp. E24BD
CAAGAACCGCTACCGTAAAGAAACGGTGGAAGAGTTATCCCTCCAAACCTATCGGACAGGCATTTACATTCGTTTGTCGAATGAACGTACAGAAAGTTGGCGAAACAAATCGCACTCCTTAGAAACGCAAGAAAGTCTGGCTAGGAGCTTCGCCAAGGAAAAGGGGATAATTGTAGCCAAGTGCTATATTGACTATGAGTATTCTGGTAAAACCTTTAATCGACCTGCCTATCAGGACATGATGGAAGACATTAAAAATGGTGTCATAAACTGTATTATCATTCGAGACCTGTCACGCTTAGGGCGCAACTACATTGAGATGGGACGACTGATTGATAAAGTATTCCCTTTTATGGGGGTTCGCTTTATCTCAATCAATGATAACCTAGACACTCTCAATGGGTTAGGAGATAAGAAATCCTTTGAGGTGGAAATTAAGAATTTGGTCAATGACCTTTATTCTAAGGATATTTCCAAGAAAGTCACCGCTAGTCACATTCAGAAAGCCAAACAAGGTTATGTCATCGCTGGTTTTGCCCCATATGGTTACCAATTAAGTAAACAAGATGGTGGCAATCGATTGCTCATTGATTCAGTAGTTCAACCAATTATGGCAGATGTCTTTGAAAAGTTAATGGCAGGCCTATCTATTAAACAGGTGACAAAATACCTTAATCAACAAAATGTTGCTACGCCAATGTCTTATCGCCAAACAGGAAAAGTCTATAGAGCAGAACAAGATAATCGACAATGGAGAAGCGCTAATCTTCAGAGACTGGTGCAAAATCCTGCATTTTATGGTAGTCTGATTCAACGCCGGCATAATAAGACCTTATCAGAAAAAGATTACATCCAGGTAGATGATTGTCATGAGGCTTATATCACTAAGGAAGACTACCAGACCCTTCGGAGACTCAGTCGTGAACGTCGCCAAACAAGAAAGCATACTCAACCTAGAACAGCTAATCGGTATAGGGGGCTTGTTTATGCTAAGGGAAAAGCAACTCAAATGCCAAGATATTGCAAGCATTTCTCAACTCTCAACTCAGAGTATGATTACTATTACTTTATGGATCACCTTTATGGTTCAGAATCATCGGAAAGACAGACTGTCTATATCAGTGAACAAGCCTTAGATAAGATTGTGTTGAGCGTAGTTCAGACAGAGATGAATCGGCTTGGTACGATGAAATACTTGTTGCCAAGATTAGAAACGAAGAGGGAGGAATGCCTTAAAGTCTATCAAAAACAAATCAAAAACCATCAAAGGGCTTTGACTAGCTTGCAAGCTGAGCAAAGCGAACTTTACCAGAACTA
>NZ_JBGTZB010000073.1:0-1260 GCF_041807825.1 Streptococcus sp. E24BD
AATGACCACTATGATAGCCTGACGGCTGATACCAATGAAACACACTTGGTCATGCCGATTAAAAGTCTAATTAACGATAGCTACTGTCGAGACATTTCAACCAAAGTTCGAAGCACTCAAAAAGCTAAACGACAAAAGGGCGAGTTTATTGGAGCTTTTGCCCCTTATGGCTATCGCAAAGATGTCAAGCAACGGAATCATCTAGTGGTTGATGAGAATGTACGCCCTACTATTGAGAAAATCTTTGCTCTTAAACTAGAGGGATATTCGTCAAACGCTATCGCAGGCTTTCTCAACCAGGCAGGGATAGAAACTCCGTTGCAACGTAAAAAAGCCTATCAGGAAAAGATTAAAGGCTTTTATGGCCATCGCTACAAGTGGGATACGAAAATGGTCAATCGTATTTTGACAAATCGTGTCTATACTGGTAGTTTGGAACAGGGGAAGCAAACCAAAATCAATTACAAGTCACAAAAGTCTGTGGCTGTGAATCCAGCAGATTGGGTACGGGTTGATGATACACATGAGGGGATTATCTCCAAGAGCACTTTTGAAGTAGCTAATAACCTCTTACTTAGAGATGTCAAACATGGGAAGATGTTACCTGACCTCTTTGCAGGGTTATTGTTCTGTGGTGATTGTCAGTCGCAGCTGTTGCAGCGAAAACTCCATTACAAGGACAAAGAGACTGTTCAGTATATTTGTAGCACTTATAATAACGGACGAGGCTGTAGTCGCCATGCGATTAAGCAAGATATGTTACTTGACTTGGTTTCGACACTCATCTATCAACACCTTGACTGGAAGTCTTATCTGATTAAAGCAGTTCCTGATTATTTGAACCAAGAACAGTTTTTGGAAGTTGATTTTACTTCTTTGCTTGCGAATCGCAAGAAGTATGAACAGTTGCTCCAGTCTTTGTATTTAGATTTAGACGATGGCCTAATCAATGATACAGAATACCGAGAGTTTCAGCGAAGCTATCGCCAGAAGTTAAAGAAAATTGAAGATACTATCATTCAAAAGAGAGAGTTAGCCCAAACCTTGTATGATAAACTCCAGGATAAGAAAAAGTGGCTAGACCAGTTGAGTGAGATGCAAAAAAACAAAGAAGTCAATCGTATCACTCTAGTTACCTTACTTGACCGAATTGTCGTTCACGAAAATCAGGAGTTGACCCTGGTGTTTCATAATATGGCAGAATTAGAAATCCTCCAACAGTTATCTCAAAAAGTGACGGAGGTGGTCTAATGGCACGTA
>NZ_JBGTZB010000074.1:0-1168 GCF_041807825.1 Streptococcus sp. E24BD
CAACAATTTGTTGCTTAAAGTCATCACTAAATTGACGACGGATTTTTCTAGACATAGAGTTCTCCTGTTTTCTTTAGTGTAGAACACTTTATAAATTCTGTCTAGTTTAGTGTAACCGATTCACTCGATTACCCTGCTCCAAAATGCCAACATTGCCAGGGACAGATGGCCAAGTACGACTTCCAGAAACTATCCAAAATACCTTATCTTGAGTGTGCTGGTTACAAGACACTCATTCGCAACCACTTTCTGCGCTATCCGAGAGACGTCAGGAACCGTGTTAAGGTCATCACCATGGACATGTTTAGCCCTTATTACGACATCGCTAAGAAACTATTTCCAAATGCGAAAATCGTTCTNTATGGCTAAAATCGTTCTCGATCAGTTCCACATTATCCAACACATGAGCAGGGCCATGAACAGGCTACACATCCAAGTAATGAACCAGTTTGATCGAAATTCCCACGAATACAGAGCCCTAAAGCGCTACTGGAACCCTCGCTCTCTCGTTTTCAAGCTCGGGCTAAACTAGTCCACTGGACTAGTTTACTCCAACAAGCCAGTCGTAAACTCAGCGATAAACGCTTTTATCGNTCAATCGTTTCCACATTGTCCAGCATATGAGCAGGGCCATGAACAGGCTACACATCCAAGTAATGAACCAGTTTGATCGAAATTCCCACGAATACAGAGCCCTAAAGCGCTACTGGAACCCTCGCTCTCTCGTTTTCAAGCTCGGGCTAAACTAGTCCACTGGACTAGTTTACTCCAACAAGACAGTCGTAAACTCAGCGATAAACGCTTTTATCGCCCAACTTTTCGCAGGCACTTGACTAATCAGGAGGTTGTCACTAAACTGCTCGGCTATTCTCAAGAACTGAAAGAGCATTACGAACTTTATCAACTGCTCCTGTTTCATTTTCAAGAAAAGAAAGCTGACCAGCTCTTTGGGCTGATTGAGGAGACGATTTCAAGCGTTAATCCTGTCTTTCAGACAGTTTTTAGAACATTTTTGAAGGATAGGGACAAGATTGTCAATGCCCTGGAATTGCCCTACTCTAACGCCAAGATTGAAGCAACCAACAACATCATCAAGGTTATTAAGCGCAACGCCTTTGGTTTCAGAAACTTTGAAAAGACAAAACTCGCATTTTCATTGCCATAAACA
>NZ_JBGTZB010000075.1:0-1026 GCF_041807825.1 Streptococcus sp. E24BD
CGAGCAATTGTTTGGTAACTATTACCATCAAGGTACAAGGCGAAAATCCGTCGAACAATTGGTGCAACTGTCTCGTCAATAATAATCTTGAAACGGTCCTCTGGATCCTTGAGATAACCAAATGGAGGCAACCAGCTCATGTTTTTACCCGAGCGTTTCATGCTGTTCATTGCACTCTTGACCTTTTCCGAGACATCTTTGGCATAGAAATCATTGAGTAAATTCCGAAATGGCACATCAATATCTAAGCCATTATTCTCAGAAACCATGCTATCGTACTGGTCATTGAGAGCGATAAATCGAACCCCAAGAAAAGGAAAGATATTTTCCAAATAGTTCCCTAACTCCAGATAATCACGCATAAATCGAGACAAATCCTTGACAATGATATGACGGATAGTTCCAGACTTAACATCGGCCATCAAGCGTTGAAAAGACGGACGATTCAGGCTTGTTCCTGAAAAACCATCGTCTACAAATTCCAAGCGCTCCCAGTTCTTAAACTCAGTTGCTTGGTCAAGGTAACGATTTAACAAGTACCGTTGATTCGTGATTGAGTTACTTTCATCTGTTTCAGCCTCATCTACTGACAAACGGAGGTACAGAGCAATTTTAGTCACGTTCATCACCTCCAATCTGGCAAGTAAAAGTGACTGTTACAGACTTATCCACATCAACCTCAATCCGTTCTATTAAAACATTTAAGAGTTCTCCCGTTAAAACAACTTGATTTTGGCTCTTAGCTAGATGTCTAACCCAACTGACCTGTTGACGATGTTTCTCCTCAATCTGTCTCATCAAAGCCTCATAATGAGCTATCTCTTGTGAGAGGGTTTCAATCTTTGAGGTAATAGTAGCCTTTTGAGAAAGATAGGTCTCTCGCTCCTGAGCTTCAAGGCGGTAGTTCTGGTAAAGTTCGCTTTGCTCAGCTTGCAAGCTAGTCAAAGCCCTTTGATGGTTTTTGATTTGTTTTTGATAGACTTTAAGGCATTCCTCCCTCTTCGTTTCTAATCTTGGCAACAAGTA
>NZ_JBGTZB010000076.1:0-844 GCF_041807825.1 Streptococcus sp. E24BD
AGTTTACTAGCAATTTGATGAGGTTTCAACCCTAATTCTAAATAAGTCTCTATCTTTATTCGCTCTTTTATGGTTCATGGGAGTAGCTCATAGGTTTCCTCGTGTTCTGGTAGTGTGGTTACGTATAGTTTACACGACAGAAACGCCATGAGTTTTTTTGTTGCACTATATTTTACAATTTATCATAAGATAAAATACTCAATCTGAATATCTTGTTCAGGGTATGTTTGTGTGAGTTCAGTCGCGATATCATTATACATTTGTCGAAGTGTTGCGATTTTGTCTGGGAAATTGCTCCCCACATAGTGGAAGGTGCACTCGATGGTTAAAAAGAGTTCGTGAAACAGGGCGTTCATTTGTTCTAATTTCTCAAGAAGTTCAGTGTTGCCTTGTAAAAAGCTAGGGGCTTCTTTGCGCTCCGTTGTAAAGGCATCAACAACTTTGACAGGAAAACTCCCGTACTCTAGGCTCAATTCATAGATCATGCGTGGTCTCCTTTATCCGTTTTCATTATTTTACCATAAAATAGCAGAGCTAGCACAAGTGAGGTACTGGCATTGGTATTTTTACAGAAAAAGGAAAGTTCCTACTGTTATGGGTAAAACCTTTCCTTTTTGGCTCATTGTCAACTGTAGTGGGTTGACCAATTTAACACCGAGAGAGGACAAGTTTAGTCTTCTCTCGTTTTATGTTTAGCGCAATGAAAATGCGAGTTTTGAAGTTTGAAAAGGCACCCCTTTTCTGTACAATTTTTATAAAGTGTTTTTGTTAAGCGATAACTCGCTTAACCATAGGTGTTTGGTAATCGAGACTACCGTGAATGCGATGATGGTTCCACCAGTGG
>NZ_JBGTZB010000077.1:0-818 GCF_041807825.1 Streptococcus sp. E24BD
CAACAATTTGTTGCTTAAAGTCATCACTAAATTGACGACGGATTTTTCTAGACATAGAGTTCTCCTGTTTTCTTTAGTGTAGAACACTTTATAAATTCTGTCTAGTTTAGTGTAACCGATTCACTTCCTGGGTTTCCTGCTCTTGAGAACTTGGGGGCGGCGAGATACTTGTCGAGGTTGTTGTCTGATTCGCATTGTTACCTTCCAGTGTAATGGTAGGTAAGATTAAAAAATACGTTGTTAAAAATGTCGTCAGTATAGCCGTTGCCCAAAAAGCACTTTTCCAAAACGGACGGTGCCGATAGGTTTTTAACGACTGGAGCACCCACTTATACCATGTTTCCAATGAACTTCCTCCTTTCTATTTGTCTGTTTATTATCGATTATTTAATCGTCCCAATTTCTTGCAAAGGCCAAACCCTAAAAATAATTTTTCCGACGATTTGTTCTTGTGAAATCCCACCAATCGACGTATGCCTAGAGTCCAGAGAGGTTGCACGGTTATCTCCCATAACAAAGAGTTGACCGTCTGGCACTTGATAAGGGTAAGTCAGATTTGTTTGCCCAAGAGATTGCTCCAAAATATAGGGTTTATCTAATTTTTTCTGATTCACATAGACATCACCATCGCCGTTGATGTCAACCCAGTCACCAGACTTGGCGATGACGCGTTTGACCAAGATTTTATTATTGTGATAAATTGTAAAATATAGTGCAACAAAAAAACTCATAGCGTTTCTGTCGTGTAAACTGTACGTAACCACACTACCAGAACACGAGGAAACCTATGAGCTACTCCCATGAACCATAAAAGAGCG
>NZ_JBGTZB010000078.1:0-795 GCF_041807825.1 Streptococcus sp. E24BD
TAAAACCAAGGACTATGTCCACTGGTGGAACCATCATCGCATTCACGGTAGTCTCGATTACCAAACACCTATGGTTAAGCGAGTTATCGCTTAACAAAAACACTTTATAAAAATTGTACAGAAAAAGGGTGCCTTTTCAACCATTACCTTGACCAAACACCTGAGTTTAAGAACTGGGAGCTCTTGGAATTTGTGGACGATGGTTTTTCAGGAACCACTCTCAATCGTCCAGCCTTTCAACGCTTGATGGCCGATGTTAAGTCTGGAACTATCCGTCATATCATTGTCAAGGATTTGTCTCGATTTATGCGTGATTATCTGGAGTTAGGGAACTATTTGGAAAATATCTTTCCTTTTCTTGGGGTTCGATTTATCGCTCTCAATGACCAGTACGATAGCATGGTTTCTGAGAATAATGGCTTAGATATTGATGTGCCATTTCGGAATTTACTCAATGATTTCTATGCCAAAGATGTTTCTGAAAAGGTTAAGAGTGCGATGAACAGCATGAAACGCTCGGGCAAAAACATGAGCTGGTTGCCTCCATTTGGTTATCTCAAGGATCCAGAGGACCGTTTCAAGATTATTATTGACGAGTCAGTTGCACCAATTGTTCGACGGATTTTCGCCTTGTACCTTGATGGTAATAGTTACCAAACAATTGCTCGATTCCTGAATGAAGAACAAGTCATTACTCCAGCAGAACGAAAGATGCAAATCAGTCAGGCACGTTACGCAAAGTCACTCCGTTTAACAACTGAGCAAAAACGAAATGTTTGGAGTAGCACTACCGTT
>NZ_JBGTZB010000079.1:0-739 GCF_041807825.1 Streptococcus sp. E24BD
AACTCCTATATTCTATCAAATCTAAGATAAACTGTCAACTACTTTTTTAAACTTTTTTAAAAGTTTTTTTCGTCCGCTCTCTCAGACTCATGCTCTCTTTCGAGAACTGTTATATCTTATCACATGCGTTTAGGTGTGTCAACACTTTTTTTCTTTTTTCTTTCCCTTGGCTTTGGGACATCTGCGTCCTGTTGCTTGAACAGACATCGCCGTACAATAAAAACATCAAAAACAAGGAGATAGTTAGCCATGTTAACTGATGTGATGTTTTCAAACTCTTACCGTATTGTCCGACCTATTGTCTTGAAGCTAAGAAATCTCTACTACATTAAACTTTGGGAGTTGGAGGACTGGGAGCAGGAGGCCATGATTTGCCTTTATACATTGTTAGACAAGCAACCTGACTTATGCGATAATCAGGAAAAACTTAGAGTCTACTTTAAAACTAAGTTCTCTAATCTTGTGAATGATGAATTAAGAAAACAGGAGTCTAAAAAGAGACAGTTAAACAAACTCTCTTACGAAGATATTAGCGAGGTTGCTCACCTTATTCCTAATCCTGAAATCTTGCTTGATGAATTCATCTGCTTTAAAGATAGTCTTGATAGACTTAAAAAATTACTTACTAACGAAGAGTGGAATCTTGTCCAAAAACTCGCTTCCGGAAATGCTTTTAAAGGGAAAAAGAATATCATTACAAAAGTGAAAAAATTAATCAAACAACTTGAAGGTGAGTGAT
>NZ_JBGTZB010000080.1:0-714 GCF_041807825.1 Streptococcus sp. E24BD
TATAGCCAGCAAGTGAACTGGGTTAAACATCTAGCTAAAGGTCAAAAGCAAACAGTTTTAACGGCAGAACTGCTTAATGAAGTGATAGAACGGATAGATGTTGAAGTGGACAAGTCTGTGACAGTCACTTTTACCTGCCAGATTGGAGGTGATGAACGTGACTAAAATTGCTCTGTACCTCCGTTTGTCAGTAGATGAGGCTGAAACAGATGAAAGTAACTCAATCACGAATCAACGTTACTTGTTAAACCATTACCTTGACCAAGCAACTGAGTTTAAGAACTGGGAGCGCTTGGAATTTGTAGACGATGGTTTTTCAGGAACAAGCCTGAATCGTCCGTCTTTTCAACGGTTGATGGCTGCTGTGAAGGTGGGAACTATCCGACATATCCTTGTTAAAGACTTGTCTCGATTTATGCGTGATTATCTGGAGTTAGGGAACTATTTGGAAAATATCTTTCCTTTTCTTGGGGTTCGCTTCATCGCTCTCAATGACCACTATGACAGTTTGACGTCTGAACAGAATGGACTGGATATTGATGTGCCTTTTCGGAATTTACTCAATGATTTCTATGCCAAAGATGTTTCTGAAAAGGTCAAGAGTGCGATGAACAGCATGAAACGCTCGGGCAAAAACATGAGCTGGTTGCCCCCATTTGGTTATCTCAAGGATCCAGAGGACCGTTTCAAGATTATTATTGACGAGACAGTTGC
>NZ_JBGTZB010000081.1:0-656 GCF_041807825.1 Streptococcus sp. E24BD
CAGAAACTTTGAAAAGACAAAACTCGCATTTTCATTGCCATAAACATAAAACGAGAGAAGACAAGAACTGTCCTCTCTCGGTGTTAAGTGGGTCAACCCACTACAGTTGACAAAGAGCCAAAAAAGAGAACACATCAGTCCTCTTAAAATCTTATTATTTATAAAAAACACTCCGTACGGGATTCGAACCCGTGTTACCGCCGTGAAAAGGCGGTGTCTTAACCCCTTGACCAACGGAGCATATCTCTCACTCACTGAGTGAATGGGCACGAGTGGACTCGAACCACCGACCTCACGCTTATCAGGCGTGCGCTCTAACCACCTGAGCTACGCGCCCAAGCAAATTGCTTGGATTGTTTTGTAATATAGTATTACAAAGCGGGTGACGAGAATCGAACTCGCGACAACAGCTNAGCAAATTGCTTGGATTGTTTTGTAATATAGTATTACAAAGCGGGTGACGAGAATCGAACTCGCGACAACAGCTTGGAAGGCTGTAGTTTTACCACTAAACTACACCCGCTTATTAAAAATAATGGGAGTTAACGGGATCGAACCGCTGACCCTCTGCTTGTAAGGCAGATGCTCTCCCAGCTGAGCTAAACTCCCCAACGAGGATTTCTCCTCAGTATCTGCTAAGCAACTACCATATCTCA
>NZ_JBGTZB010000082.1:0-616 GCF_041807825.1 Streptococcus sp. E24BD
CAACAATTTGTTGCTTAAAGTCATCACTAAATTGACGACGGATTTTTCTAGACATAGAGTTCTCCTGTTTTCTTTAGTGTAGAACACTTTATAAATTCTGTCTAGTTTAGTGTAACCGATTCAATGGCTTTAATCCACTCAAGGTATACGCGGTCTTAAGAGGATAGAAATCTTGTTCGCTCTCGTTCTACTTTATAGAGATATTCCAAATCATCATAATTTTTATCATTCAGTAGTTTATCTGATAGTTGTTTGAACTCAGATAAGTCAAATGTTAATTCTATTTGGTCATTGAAAAAATAATCCAAAGGGACTTCTAGATTTTGGGATAGTTGGAACAAAAGTTCTGCAGAAGGCATCAAATGATTACGCTCAATTTTACCAATCTAACTTTGTTCACAAATCCCATCAGCAAGGACTTTTTGAGAGAGTCCTAATTCTTTTCGTCTCATTTTGAGTTTGTCAGATATCATTGTCATCACCTTGCTTCTTTTCATGGTATATTATCCTCATTGTACAAAAGTTAGTCATAAACAGCAACATTTTTAATTTTAAAATTAAAAAAATCAAAAAATACACAAATACAAATATAATTGACAGGAAATTTTATATATGA
>NZ_JBGTZB010000083.1:0-543 GCF_041807825.1 Streptococcus sp. E24BD
CTTTCATCAGGTAACTTTTGAATAGACAAGCCAGACCACAGCACTTCCTCGATTTTCTTAAGAGCCCTATCTTTTTGTTTCTCGCTAAGCTCAGTATTCAAAAATGTTAAATCAATATCCTCTGAGAAACGTTCAATCGTTCCAGGATAACATTTACTCAGCGAGGTCCCACCTTTGAAGACACAACTCTCCATAAATTCACTCTGGGACAATTGCTGTAGTATCAAAACAATTAGGTAATCTCGTTTCACGGCATCTAATGGGATATGACGCCACTTACTAACGACTTGAGACAAAGTTTCAAATGCCTCTTTATCCTTATGCAACTTCATAGTAAGCCACCTTCGGTTCTTTGTATTTTGATAAGGTTGACAAATACTGATGAACAGTATTGGGAATATGATAAGAATCCAATATCAACTTCAAGAAATAGAGCGTACTTTTTTTATACCGATGCTCACTCAAAATCAAATCTAAAACGTGATCTTGAAAAGAATTTTTTGCAAAATATTCACAGTAATTAATAAACTGCTTTTCATCAAG
>NZ_JBGTZB010000084.1:0-538 GCF_041807825.1 Streptococcus sp. E24BD
CTATACCTAACAAGTGTAATTTTGCTGGTCAGAAAGTCGCCTAGTCAAGTTTCACACAAGACAAGACTAGCTTGGGTCTTGGAGTGTTTGAGCCTAATGGTGGTCTTGTCCACTCTTATTGGTTTAGTGTCACCTGTTCACTCAGGCAATCAAGAAACCTTGATAGACGTTCAAAGCCAAGTTCCCTTTCTTGTCTTTGGCTTGTTTCTTGTCAATGCCAGTCTAGTAGAGGAAGTAGTTTACCGAGGCTGTCTATGGGACTTATTCTCAGCTCCTTATCAAGCCCTGTTGGTAACCAGTCTTATCTTTGCCTTAGCCCATCACCCAGCTAGTCTGAGTGCTTGGTTAGTGTATCTGGGATTTGGTTTATGCCTTGGTGTCATGAGAAAGCAGACAGACCTCTATGGGGCGATGGTTTTACATGTTTTGTGGAATAGCTTTGTTTTAATCGTAAATTCACTATGAAAATAAAAATTTTGAGCTGACAAATGTTGTCGTACGCGGTAAATTAATAGTAAATGGTAAAGGAGGCTGAATA